>DAOVVG010000027.1 GCA_030632175.1 Gammaproteobacteria bacterium | reverse complement strand
CATTTTCCTCGTTGCTGCTGCGCTGGACCCCGGCATGGGCAAGCCACGCCATAGCAAATCCACACGCCAGCAGTCCGACCGTACCAACTGTTCTCAAAATACCCGTCATTGTATTTCCTGATCCGGTTCGGAGGTTAGTGTCACAGCATAGCGTGCTTTGATCGAACCGGCACCCCTCCCGGATTTTAACTTCCAGCAGATCCAGCATTCCACCAATATTATGCAGGCCGAAACAATACCAAACATGGTAAAGTCAGTGATACGGTAATAATTCATAATCTTCCGCAAATTATTGAGGTCAGGATATGTACGGGACCGGTTTAATCTCCAACTTGCTGGGCGCCTTTCACATGGCGGAGGTCTCCATGCGCTACAGTCGATTTGTCCCGCGGGTCTATAATCTTGCCCGATCACTGGACTTTGAACAGGGCAAGATCACTCCCTCACGGGCGTTTTGTTCGGATGAAAGTCAGGGCTACCCGATAATTCTTATTGCCAAGCACTTCGGCACCTTTCCGTTCAACCACGGACTGGTAGGCGGGATCGTCGCAACCGACCGGCATGGCCCATACGCACAACACGGTAAAGACCTGTTCATCATCCAGGCAAGTCATGTTGGCTTTGACCCGGAGACACAACGTTTTGGCGTTTACCGGCGCCTGCAAACAGAAAATCAGCGTGAAACATCAAACTGCGGCAAGATCTGTGGTGCACTCGACTGGTATTTGCATGAATACGAATTCGCGCGAAACAACATCTACTTATATAAAGAGGAAAATGAATATAAAGTAGTCATAGACAACCAGTTGCTGCACCTTGAACGTGAACAGGGCTTGCTACTTAAACTCGATCGATTCGTCCAGCTTGATGCACAGGGTGCTCCTGCACCGGAACAGTCGCTCAGCACTTCAAAGGTATTCTCCGTATCACCTGCCCTGCATGAGCACCTGAAAGGGTACAACTGGGAATCAGGTCGCGGAGCACCCATTGGCCAACATTTGCATCCCGATCTTTTCTTCTTCCGTCGCAATATCAGCCATCACTCCGAAGGCCGTGACCATCTTGAAAAGAACCTCATCAATGTCATGCCCTATGTGGTGACATCCGACTGGCCCGCACTGACCGCAGCCCAGGCCAACACCCAGGTTGAGTTTGATCGCGCTTTTAGAACCATTGTTCAGGAACCTGCCTACAAGGGGAAAAAAGTGCTGTTTCTCTCAGGACTGAACGTGGACATATCGCCACAGGACGGGCAACTGTTTCCGCTCACCAAGTTCATACCCTGGGCGGCATACGTTCAGGATGGACAGGGCAACCAGGAAACCTGGGATCAGGCCGAACTCTTCAATCGACTCAAACAGCAGTCAACCGACAACCCGGACCAGGTGGATCTGGAAAAGGCCATCGAAACCATGGAGCGCGCAGAAGAGATCCGGCTGCCTTTTTAGCTCGTATTTCATTTTTCCGGAAACTAACAGGTAGCCACCAGCCAGAAAGACCTTATTTAACAACCCAGGTACCGGTGCCCCCTAATAAATGTCGGCACATCACGTCATCCCCACGATTATGCCGGTTGAAAATACCGGCAACATTGGGAATGATGGCGGCTTCGATCAGGACAACATTGTTTTTAGAGGCAGTTATGGGCAGTACGGCAACCGGCAATAAAGCAAAAAAAACGCCTGTAAAGGAAAAAAGAGACAGCACCAGAAAGAAGTCTGCCCGGAAAGCCACCTCTAAAAAGGCCAAATCAAGTACCAAATCGGTAAAGAAGAAAACAACAGCCAAAAAGAAAGCAGCTAATCCAAAGAAGGCAGCCAGCAAGAAGACTGCCACCCGGAAAAAAACCGCGCGCAAGAAAACCAAGGCGAAAGCAGGCACAAAGCCCGCCAGTAAACCGGCTAAACAGAAAGACATCACCCACGTCTCCGGGACAACAACCCGCCTCCCTGGAAAAACTGCCACTGATGCCACAACGGAAGACTCAAAGTCCCTCTCCTGGATGGCGGCACAGGCGGCCAATGCCTTAAAGGCAGTTCGCGCCAATCAAAGTGAACGGGCACAGACTTTACTGGCCAAGGCAGAGATAACACCTTCTACTCCCGACAATCACCGTAAGCAGACCATGCCGACACTTGAAGCGGTGCAATCTGATGCAAAGCAGGATGCAAGCGCTGACATGGCATCAGTTCCGGCCAGTAGCCTCTCGCAGTCGCCTGAAACAAAGCAGGATACGAGTCCGACCAACACACCCGCATCAACCAGGACCGGAGTAATAAAACCGGCCACATCGAAAACCCCTGAAACAAAAACAACAGCTGCCAGCATAGCTGTAAAACAAACAGTGAAAGAAGTGTCGTCAGCGAAGACTACCGGGCAGGCCGTGTCCGGGGAAACTGCTGTAACACAACCTGCACCACCAACACCGCTCTCGGACAAACCGGATGCGGTGACAGCAACGGCCTCCCGTGACAACGCCGCCGTACCTGTAGAGGCCATGGAAAAGACGCAGGAAAAACGGGCAGAAGTGCCGCCTGCACAAGAGGCTGCACAGCTGGCTGCAGCCATATCAGCTGCCAGCAGCAACCGGCGTCCAATACGCCCGATCCTGTTAACCGGCATCATTCTATTCATTGGAATTCTGGGCGCCGGTGCCTGGTTCAGTGACGACGACACTGCCGATATCGCGGCAACTCAGGGTAATCCAAAGACTGAACAGGCATCCCCGGCAACTGGAAAATCAGCACAGGAAGCCATCGCAGCAGTCACCGGAAAACCGGTTGCCAAAACTGCAACAACAAACACGCAAACAGGCAACTGGGCACCCACCGCACGTCCCGGCTGGCCAACGCCGGCCGTCCGCCAACAACCGCTGCGACCAGCAGACAGAAACGACACGGGAGCGATGACTGGCAAGCGGGCAGCTACCGGGAACCGACGAGTACCTGCACCACAGCAGCATACAGGGGTTGCCCCCCAGGTCAGCCGGCCAGTCGCGCCGCGACCCGGGTATTATTACCCCGCCTACGGCTATAATCCGCAACAACCGGTAGCGCCGCAACCTTATTACCGACCCACGTATTCACGGCCGTCCTATTTACAGTAACAACCTGCCAGGCGGTGCAGCAGTGGTTCAGGCCACGGCTACAAAGCGAAGCGCTGCGGGTTCAGGACCACCTCGGCAACCACACCACGGTGGTCAGACAATACCTCTGTTACAACACGGTAACTACTGAAGGCAAGATCCCCCGATAACAGAATCCAGTCCAGGCGCTTGTCACTGAACGGGAAGGTTTCCAGCCCCTCACTCTCGGGACTGTATGCAGCCAGAGCCAGTTCCCCGGCTATCAGACGAACCGTTGAATCTTCGTGGTGCCAGTCAGTATTCAGATCGCCCATGACAATCATCGGACGCCCCCTGCCCTGCATCTCGGCAATCAGCTCACGGGCCTGCTGACGACGGGTGAATTCACTGGAAAAATCAAGATGTACGGACACCACATCCACCTGCACACCCGGCTGCCCGGGCCAGTTAACAGTCGAGACAACAAAACCTTTTCTTATCATCGACAACGACGGATCAAAAGTGACCGCCTGTGGCTGCTGTAATTCGACGTTTGATAACAGTGCCGTACCATAGGCCAGACCGGCACCCTGCACCTGCCGTCCGTTAACGGCCCACGAATGTGGACTGCGTTCGGCAAGGTAGGCAACGTGATTGAAGTTGCCACTCCAGAAAGAGGGTCCATCCGCTTCTTGCAAGGCAACCACATCAGGCTGTTCCCGCGTTAACATCAGAGCGATAGCATCAAGGTTATCCAGCGTTGTACCTGTCGACTGCAACAACTGGTGGAAACTGTCTCCGCGGCCATGCGCCATATTCAACGTCATTACCTTAAGACCTGGATCGACATCACTGACCGGCTGCAACAGCGCCTGATCAGGTGTTCCAAAGTACTGAACCTCTGGCACGGCCCTCCAGTCGACAGCGGCACAGGCCTGCAAAATGACGACAGACAGAATAATGCCAACACGCACTATTTGCGCCCGCTTCATCTGCGAAAGCAGTTTTACCGCATACATGACTTCAGGGGCTGCCGTACTTGTTACGGAGACGATAGACCGCCAGCTCGGTGTTCAGCCATTCACTCGACGGCAGCTGTTCACCCTGCGGCGTGATAATCAAATAGGGTTTACCCGTCACCAGGCTGCCGGTTGCGCAGAGCTCGATAAACTTCTCGGGCGTATCAATATCATCTTTGTAATGCTGATACTTCTTGTTGATATGTTGCGCGGCTTCGCTGCCGTTATAGCGACTGCTATTCCGCTCAAAAATTACATCAGATTCCTTCACATAGGCAATCAGGTACTGAACCGTCGCATCCAGATCAACCGTATGCCGGGCAGCCATACTCCAGGGCGACATAACGACCAATACCATCGTCGCCAGCAAGAGTACCTGCCAGGAAAGCATTTGCGCCGGGCCAGATTGCGCCCGGAACACTGAAGTCCGTGGTGACAGCTGACCGGCTTTTCTACGACTGAGTACCATTTTCAAGGCTCCATGCTATGCAGAAATATGAATTATCATTAAATACAACATCTTGAAACATGACTTTGCGCGCCAATTTGTTATCCGCAGAAACACATGGCACCCGGGCAGGTGTAGCTCCGCTGAGTATACTCCACCCGGCAAACAGCTATCTTCCGGCATTTACGCGGCTTGCGGTCTTTACTATTGTTTCCACTCAAAGTCCTGTAGTTGCCTGCTTTCATTCTCACAGTCCAGACATTCCACCTTGACCTGAATACCCCGGTTTCCGGTTTCCCGTGAGTTCACCGACCGACCCAACCCACCCTGTTGATTGTCGGTTGCAGTATCGACGCCACCGAGTTCCACCCATTCACCCAACCTGCCACGCACAACTGTCCCGGAGCTCTGTGTATTGATAACACCGCGGCGGCGACCGGGCTGGTCATCATGCTGCACAATCTCCAACGTTACTTCATCACCATTCAGTCGCGGCACCACATAGAATCCGCTGGTGACATCCTGCAGTTGCGTGGTACGCCGCTGATAGGGAACACCTTGATCATAATAGCGTTCGGTTGTCTGTAGCGGGATACGAGACCCGCTGCTTATATAGGCCGGTCGGCCTTCAAGTGCCTGCACACGGTGACGTGATGTCCGGGCACGTTGCACGTTATTATCATGGATCCGGACATGCGCGCGTGAACTGTCGACAGGATAACCGGGTGAATTAATACTGAAACGACTGTCACCCGCCTTGATATCGGCATTGGCACGATAACCGGAGGAACTGCGTGTCACCTCATCCTGATTGCCAACCGTAAGCACCAGGCGCCTTGGCGGCCGATCGAGCGTCACCAACAGCCGTCTGATTTCCTTCACCCGCGCCGGTGACGCCTTAATGACCAGATTGTTTCCCATACCGGTTGCCGTACCATCCGCACCCACAAAAGGCTGAATAACAGGCAGAATTTCATCCAGTGGGCGTGACTTGAGTTCGATCACCTCGATTGGATAATCCGAAAAGCCCGGCGTACTCACCAACAGGCAAAACAGGCCCACACACAGATTTTTTGCTGCACGTAACCTCATTTAAGTTATCTCCCGAGTGGAACCGGTTTCATCATGTCAGAACAAACCCGGCATGAACACCCTGCCGCAAGGCCAACTGCCCGGTAAGCTGTGCGCTATCAGACTGTTCATTTTCCTGGCAGTTCCCCGTTCCTGCCGGTCTCTTACCGCTGAAGTTAAGCAGATGCTAGAATCAACCCGCCCAATATAAACATGACAATGTCACCGGGAGAACAACTTCATGCCCAGCATCGGAACCCCCTTGTCTGCCACCTCCACGCGTGTCCTGTTTTGCGGTGGCGGCGAACTCGGCAAGGAAGTCGTCATCGAATTGCAACGGCTTGGCGTGGAAGTAATCGTGGTCGACCGCTATCACAATGCACCCGCCATGCAGGTCGCTCACCGCAGCCACGTCCTGTCGATGCTCGACGGTGCAGCATTGCGCGCTGTCATTGAAAAAGAAAAACCGGACTTCATCGTGCCGGAAATTGAAGCCATTGCAACCGATACACTGGTAGCACTTGAAAACGAAGGTTACACGGTCATCCCGACGGCACGTGCAGCACAATTAACCATGAATCGTGAAGGCATCCGCCGTCTCGCAGCCGAAGAACTCGACATCAGGACCTCACCGTTTCGATTTGCATCGACGCGGGAAGAGTTCACTGATGCAATCAACGCCATCGGTCTGCCATGCGTGGTAAAACCAATCATGAGTTCATCCGGCAAGGGTCAAAGCACTATCAAAACACCTGATGACATCAATTCTGCCTGGGAATATGCACAGGAAGGCGGACGTACCGGTGCCGGTAAAGTCATTGTTGAGGGTTTTATAGACTTTGATTACGAAATCACCCAACTCACCGTCCGCCACGCCGGTGGCACCAGCTTTTGTGAACCTGTCGGTCATGTACAGATCGACGGGGACTATCGTCAGTCCTGGCAACCGCAGCCAATGAGCGAACAGGCACTTGCCCGCGCACGTGACATTGCCGGCAAAGTCACGGCTGCGCTTGGCGGCCGCGGCATCTTCGGCGTGGAGTTGTTCATCAAGGGTGACGAGGTCATCTTCAGCGAGGTATCACCACGACCGCACGACACCGGCATGGTCACCATGATCTCCCAGGATCTGTCGCAATTTGCCCTGCACGCGAGAGCCATACTGGGCCTGCCAATTCCCAACATTCAGCAGCACGGAGCATCTGCATCCAGTGTCATACTGGTCGAAGGGACATCTACTCAGGTCTGCTTTGGCAATCTCGGCGCAGCGCTGAGCGAACCGGACACGCAACTGCGGCTGTTCGGGAAACCGGAAGTCAGCGGACATCGCCGTATGGGCGTTTTACTGGCCCGGGACATCTCCATTGAGGCAGCGCTAAAAAAAGCCAGGCGCGCATCTGCGGCTGTGACAGCCACGCTTTAGGAACAATGACCCGCACTGTTATCCGAGGAGTAGTGACCACATCATGAATGACATGGACCTGATCTCGCGTATTGAAACACTGGAATCCCGCCTCATGCACCAGGAGGCAACCATTGATGAAATAACCCGAACCCTGCTCGGACAGGAACAGCTGATTACCTCACAAAAAAAGGCTATTGAGACGCTTGAGAACCAGCTCCAGTCACTCACTGCCGCAAGCATCATGCAACCCGGGGAGGAACCTCCGCCACCACATTACTAACCACCGCACCACAGCCCGCGCCCGCTCTATCCAAAAAGTGTGACCCATGCACGGTTTTAGCCGTCATAACACCGACCCCAGGCACCGCCTCCATTCAAGATTGTTCCCTGTTTTGCCGACAAAGGGATTGATCTCTATAAAAGAGCAAACAAACCGGCCTGGATACCGCACAATGAATGCACTTCCCCTGATTACACAGCTCGCAGCCGGATGCTCCCTGCTGGCACTCATCTGGCTGACTGTTCGTGCCTTCAGCAAAAAACCCGCGTGGGGTCTGACCGTAATGCTGCTATCACCGGTTGGTGCTACCTTTTTTGGAGTCAAATACTGGAATGAGGAAAAGAAGGCTTTCCTTACCTACATCATTACTTTTGTAGCGACAGCGGCGCTTGTCCTGACCCTGTTCACTGCATGGGGTGGATGGGACCTGATACGCGCCACCTACCTGGTCAACAGTGGAATAAATTCCCGGATGCTGACCGCACACGATGCAGAATACTTCGTAAAAGCCAACCTGTCCTTCAACCAGAAATCCGGGATGAATATCCAGGACGGGTACAGAATGGAACAGGCGCGCAAGAAACTGGCCATCGAGGCAGAAGCGAAAACTGCCCGGGAACTGGCTGACAGTGAACCTGCCGAAGACAACCTTGATATTGACAGCATTTCAAAAAAGGTAGCACCCAGAAAAGAACGCTACCGGCTGGTCTATATGCCAATCCAGGTCACTGACGCGAAAAACTACGTCGGAGCTACCGTCAAGCTAACACGCAAGAATGTCCCTGAAAAAGAATACCGCCTGATTGGCTCATCAGGCAAAAAACTTGAGTTCTCACAGCGTGCGGGCCACGGTTCCTACTCCTTTCACTACAACAACGGCGACATAGAAAAGATCAGGGTGCTCACCAAGCAGCTGTACTAATCCGTCCAGCTACCACGCTTGACACCCCACCCTGCATCTGAAAGACTCGTCTGCATGAACACAACTCAACACATCATGGTCATTAACTGTAAACGCCGACTGCCCGTGTGGCCTGTCGCACCGCATGTCCGTAATACCTTGAGGAACACCGCTACTTTTTAAGCTAACAGAAAAAACAATCCCTCAAAGGCCGCACGGTACCTACCCTGCGGCCTTTTTGTTTTTTATCAGGGTAATTCTGTACATGGAGGAGGTAATAAAGTGTCAATCCCGGCAGCCTATATAGGTGTCATTCTGATCTGGTCAACAACACCGCTCGCCATTCAGTGGAGCAGTGATGACGTTGGCTTCCTGTTCGGTATCACCAGTCGTATGATCATCGGGGTACTGGTCGGCCTGCTGATCGCCGGGATTTTCAGTGTGCGCTTGCCACGACATGCAGACGCCTGCCGAACCTACCTGGCCGCCGGACTGGGTCTGTTCTTTGCCATGACCGCCGTATACTGGTCATCCCGGTTTATCCCTTCCGGATGGATGTCCGTGATCTTCGGCCTCGCACCGATTATCACTGGCGTGATGGCCACGTTGTGGCTTGCTGAACAGACGCTGACACCTGCCCGCATCACCGGCATGTTACTGGGGCTGGCCGGACTCGCCATCATGTTACTGGGCTCACAGCAGCTGGGACATAACGCCAACTACGGCATTGCCGGCATGTTATTTTCTGTCATCGCCTATTCTGCCAGCGCTGTGGTCGTCAAGCGCATTGCTGCCGATGTGCCCGCACTGGCGACCACCATTGGCGGCCTGGTGGTGACCGTACCCCTGTTACTGCTGCTATACATCCTGACAGGCGAGCCAATACCCGCGTTTATACCCCCGCGGGCAGCCGCCTCGATACTCTATCTTGGCCTGATCGGATCGGTACTGGGTTTTGCCCTGTACTACTACGTACTCCGGCATGTTGACGCGACGCGTGTGGCGCTGATAACACTGATCACGCCGATTGCCGCCTTGATGCTGGGACATTTTCTAAACGGCGAGGTATTGCAGACCGAGGCATTGATTGGCAGTGCGACCATCCTGTCCGGCTTGTTGTTATTTGAGTATGGCCAACAAGCCGGAAAGTGGGTGCGAGACGCCCTGATTGGATAATGCCACCGGGAAACCAGCCAGCATTCCGGGAACAGTCGCGGCACGGGTAATGACAGATTGGCAGGCTATCTGTTATGTTTATCAGACAATTTGCCGATACTACAGAACGATGACAGCGCCCGAAAACACATTCACATCACTGCTGCTTGCCGCAGGCTTGCTGTTTACTGTCAGTCTGCCCGCCCGTGCGGATGAAACTGCCACACTGCTGTGCAACTTCGAACACGGGCAAATTGAAATCGCCATCAACTACACAAAGGGCACTGCAAATAACGCCACTGCCATCATATCGGACAAGGAAATAATCTGGTCACCGGGGGGTGACAAGGGGGGCATGGCTGTTATCAACCGTTACACGGGTATCATGCAACTCAGCAAGGGCCGCAAGGAATTCTACGGCAGCTGTAACAAAAAACCGGAATAAAAGTATCCCGGGGCTACCAGGGCATAAGCTAATAGCGTCCAGCCCTCCCCTGTCCTGGCGGCTGATAGACCCTGCAGCGCTGGATGCGCCTTTCGATTTCATCATCTACCAGTCCGTATTTCTCACTATCCAGGTCACGGTATCGCTGCTTGAACTCCAGCTCCATGATGCTTGGCGGCAGCTTGTCGGTAGGCGGCATAAAATCACTCTCGGACAACTTGCCACTCATACGTTGTTGTAACACCCAGGCATACTGCTCTGTTTCTGTAGCAAATTCAGCAAGTCGAACACCGGCGCGGTCGGCCAGCAAATCGTCGAAACTGAAGCCGGTGCCATCACGGGAATCATCCAGCTCCTTGAACAAACCGATCGCATTCGCCAGCCCGCTGCCGGCGGAAACAGTCAAGGCCGCCGACACGGTAAAATGCTGCGCCAGATCATGGCGGTCCAGAATAGTCAGGTACATTTTATGTTGCCCGGATTCGACCCGCGTCTCGACAAACCGGCCAACATTGATGCCCATCACATACATCGCCAGCGTCTGCAGCATCGCGCGGTTTTCAGCCTGCGGATCACCTCGCTCATCCGAGCGCATACCGGCCAGCTTAAACATGGATGGTAATATTCTGTCCAGCGAGACTCGCTGATCAGGGAAGACCTTCGCAAGCCTGCTCAACTCGTCATAGTAAACCAGCACCCGGTCCTTGTCGTTCGCAGAGAACAACAAACCATAACTGCTGGACTTCAATTGCGCAGCCAACTCCGGGCGCCATTGATAGACCAGCACCAGCTGATCCCCACCGAGACGAAATTCCCCGATAGCTTGCATTACCTCACGATACTCATCAGAGTACTTCAGCATTTTCGCATGAAATATTTGCAGCGCAGGATTCAGCAGCCAGCCAGGTAAACTGATGCGTCCTAACTCAAGAGAATCAATACGCAGATTGTCATCTCCCTGCGACAGGCTTACCGAGGCATTCAGGTAGTTGCCCGAATATTTTTCCGGCAACTGGTAAGTCATACTGACAGCCGCACTGTCTGGATAAAGATCAACCCGGGAATTAATATCCAGGGTACGTGCAATTGAATAATCAAGCAGCAAGTTGAGATCACGTTCCGACAGCGCCAGGGTACGAACCTCGTCCTGCTTTAGTCGTCGCGGGTCATTCTGTTTGAGCAACTGCTTGATGCGTTCGACATCCTGATGAGACAGACTTTTTCCGGGCTCAATCAACGGCTCCGGTTCAATACCGGTAACAACAATAACGAGCGGAACGGCGAACACTGCAAGCAACAGCAGAACCAGCAGACTTTTGATAATAAAAAACATGGACTCGATGTTACGTTGCAGTCATGCGCAGGTCACCCACCGTTATCGACCCGCGTAGAAACGCTGGACGATCTGCCTGCTATATTGACACGGAAAGATAATTTATGAAAAAACTGTGGAAACTGCTACTGGTTACAATGTGAAGCGTTGTCGGTAAATCTGCCTGCAATCGATAACCGGGGACTATCCGGTCTTTACGCGATGATTAGCTGGCCCAGACAGTCTAGCCTTTCACCCGTTTTGCGCATGGCGGCGCAGCCTTGATGGCCACCCCTGCGGGATCAATTTTACGCTTCATGACGAGTTCATCATGCACCAGCGCCATGGAAATCCACTCCACCACCAGGCTATTCAGCCGCCTGTCTGGCGACCGGCTACGGCTTTCACGAAGAAAACAGCCATTCGTATCGGTGAACGGAAACGCTTCTGTTCGCCCAAAACTACGCCGATCACCTGTCTTGCGTCGATTTTTCATTGGCCTGCCCCCCCCTTACACTTATATACCTCTTATATTGTGTGGAATATTAAAGGAAACCGGCCGCTGATACCAGCTATACCTATGCTACTGTAATTATTGAATTTTATTCGCAGAATTTTATACCCAGAGAGCCATACCATGACAAGATTGTGGTTATCTGATTAAAGCTTGTCCTTAACCAGAAGGTATAAAACAGACAAAACTCATAAAGGCATCTTCCTGCTGACTATAAAACCCGTCACAACGATCACCAGCGTACCGCAGACACCAATCATCATGACATGTAGCGGGAACCCCCAGTCTGTACCGGTAAACCAGGTGCTGGTGATTGTCGCCCAGGCAACAAACAATACACCGACTGCTGTTGCGAACATGGCCTGGCGTGGCTGCATGCTCTTGTAGAAAAGCGCACACAAAAACAGCCCCAGCATGCCACCACCAAAGACGGCGGATATTTTCCACCAGATGTCCAGCGCACTTCTTGCATCAATCATCAACAGGCTTGCGACTGTCGCGATCGCGCCGATAATCGCGGTGGTGGAACGAATCACCGTGACTTGCCGTGCATCATCAGCATTCGGCTGAATCAGGCGCTTGTAAAAATCCACTGTCCAGACAGTTGCTGAGCTGTTAAGGGAAGAATCCAGCGTGCTCATCCCTGCAGCCAGCACACCGGCAATCACCAGTCCCACCAGACCGGTTGGCAGTTCATTGACGATAAAGAACGGGAATATCTTATCAGCTTGCTCAGGCAGGCCTGCCGTCGGCACGTTAAGATAATAGACAAACAGCGCCGTGCCGATCATAAAGAACAGCGCCGACACCGGGATATACAACAGACCGCCCAGCCACAGTGATTTTTTTGCCTGCGCCTCACTCGGCGCAGACAAAAAACGCTGGATATAGTTTTGGTCGACGCTGAAGTTCTTCAGATTCTCAACAATCCCGAAAATAAAAATAACCCAGAATCCCTGGACCAGAAAATCCGCATCCATCGAGCCAAGTGCAAACTTGTGTTCACGTACTGCAGTCGCACTGAGTTGTCCCCAGCCCCCCGGCATATGAGTAATCAGCAGGAACAGGCAAAGCAAACCACCCAGCAGCAGCACGACAGACTGCACAACATCTGTCCAGATGACCGCTGCAAAACCGCCTGCCAGCGTATAGACAACCGTCAACCCACCCAGCACCAGGATCAATGTCGCCGTATCGGTTGCCAGCAGAGAAGCAAGCGCGAGCGCTGTCAGGTACAGCACCACCGCGAAACGTCCTATCTGCAGCAGAATATACGCCGCACCCATGTATACCCGCGCCCATACACCGAATCGTTGTTCCAGGTATTCATAGGCCGTGGTCTTTACCGTGTTCCGGTACAGCGGTATAAACCAGCGTGTCGCAATGATAATGGCGACGGGCAAGGTCAGCGAAAATACAAAGGGTCGCCAGTCGGAAGCATAACTTTTACCGGGATTGGCAAGAAAGCTGATGCTGCTTAGATAAGTAGCGAGCAATGAAAGACCGATGGCCCAGCCCGGAATCAGTTTACCTGCCAGAGTAAAGCCTTCCATGGTGCTGCTGCGTCTGACAAACCAGACACCAAAGCCGGCGGTTGCCAACACATAGATTACAGCGATTACGTAGTCAACTGTCGCTACAGTATGGGTTTCCATGCGCGATTTTCTTTACCTGTCAGGATGGCAAGCAACAATACACGATTTCCAACAGACGTCCGGAATCATTTTATTCGATAACAGGATTACGCAATTCTCCAACACCGGTAATATCAACGACCACCTCGTCACCGGGTTGCAGGTACTTCGATGGTGTGAAACCCATCCCCACGCCACCGGGTGTACCAGTCGCGATAATGTCACCGGCGAGCAATGTCATGCCGGCTGACAACACAGAAATCATTGTAGGCACGTCAAAGATCAGCTGATCAAATGTGGCACTCTGGCGCTGCTCTCCATTGACGAAACATTTTACCTCGATGTCTGCCGGTGCCGGCATAACACTGTGGTGTACCACCACAGGACCCATCGGAGCAAAACCATCCAGACTCTTTGCCCGGAACCATTGATGGTGGTCTTTCTGCAGGTCGCGTGCAGAGATGTCGTTGATTGCCGTATAGCCAAACACATAATCCCATGCATCCCCGGGCGCAATATCACGCCCGTCTCTGCCTATGATCAAGGCCAGCTCTGCCTCATAGTCCAGCTTCTGCGTATACGCCGGGTAAGCAGGGACTGGCTCACCGGCAGCAATCACGGCCGTTGTTGCCTTGGTAAAAATAATCGGATGCCGGGGCGCTTCGCCCGAGGCCTTCATCTTCGGGGCCAGTTCCTGTGCATGATCAAGGTAGTTCTTCCCCAAACACAGAATATTACGGCGCGGCACGGGAATCGGTGCCATTGGCGTAACCTCGTCGAATGATCGGCAACCACAGCCTTTCTCAAGCGCCTGCCGTGCCAGCCTGAAGGCCTCCTCTGCGGCAGCATCACCGGCGATAATGAGCGCCTCAAGGGTGGCGGCAGGGGCGCTAACAGACAGGAACTCCGCTGCAGCCACAACATCAACCACCGTCCCGTCGACAAGTACGCCCAGTTGCCCGTTTTCAAGTGTTAGATACTTCATTAACCACATCCTGTTTGTTTATCGAATAACCAAATACCCGGGTCACTGCATTTCTTGTGATCAGGAATCGAACGTATTGCACTCACCAACATCACCGCTTTCAATACCCCGCCTGAACCAGTGTATGCGTTGCGCCGATGTGCCATGGGTGAATGACTCCGGCACCACATAGCCCTGCCCTTCCTTCTGCAAACGATCATCACCGATCGCCGCCGCCGCACCGAGTGCCTCTTCGATATCACCCTGCTCCAGCACCTGGCGACTGCGGTCAGCATGATTACCCCACAGCCCGGCGAAACAATCCGCCTGCAGTTCCAGTTTTACAGACAGCGCATTGCCTGCTTCCTTGCTTATACCGCTTTGTGCCGACCTGACCTCACTGCTGGTTCCCAGCAGGTTCTGCACGTGGTGACCAACCTCATGTGCAATCACATAGGCCTGTGCAAAATCACCCGGCGCACCATGCCGGCTTTTGAGGTCACTGAAAAAGGAAAGATCAATATAGACCTTCTTGTCCGCCGGGCAATAAAAAGGCCCCATGGCTGCACTGGCCATCCCGCAGGCAGAGCGCACTGAACCGCTAAACAGCACCAGGTTTGGCTCTTCGTACTCATAGCCAGCCTGACGGAAAATCTCGCCCCAGGTGTCTTCAGTATCCGCCAGCACCACGGCAACGAAGTCGGCCTGTTGCTGCTCTTCAGCTGTGGGCTGGTAGTCAGTCTCAACGACCTCCGGTGAACCACCCTGTTGCAGTTGCAGCAACACTTGCGGGTCGATACCCAGAAAATAAGCCAGTGCCAGGGCAATGACTATTGTACCAATGCCACCCTTGAAGGCCCTGCCACCGCGCATCCGCCTGCCACGCTGGTCCTCGACATTCGTACTCCTGCGCCCCCCTTTCCACCGCATAACGACGCCCTCCCGGCACACAACAAGCCTTGCAGTATAATGCAAAATCGGGCGTCCCCTGAAACCGGCCGGTAAATGACCGACTGACGGTTTACTGTCAACGCCTTTTCAGCCACTATTCAGACATGCAAACTGACACCATCGCAAATGAACCGGGCAAGCGCAGCAGCGGCCTGAAAATATTCCTGATTGTACTGGTCACCATCATCGTGACGGCCGCCCTCACCTTCTGGGTCGTTCGGACCTATATCTTCCCGGCAGAATTCAAACCGGTTCAGCTGTCCGCCAGTGAAGAGCAGGTACTAACTGACAAGCTGGAACGTCTCGACATGATGCAATCACGTCGCACCAGCGGGACCGGCAACGACAAGCAAGGCACGAAAACTCCACCCGGCGAAGCGCTTGAACCCGAGGCCTATAGCGAGGCAGGTGCCAGTCGCAGCATCACCCTGTCAGAACGTGAGCTTAATGGTCTGCTGGCAAAAAACACCGACATGGCAAAAAAAATGGCCATTGATCTGTCAGAAAACCTGATGAGTGCGAAATTACTGATTCCTGTCGATGAAGACTTCCCGATCATGGGCGGACAAATCCTGAAAGTCCGCGCAGGAATGGAGCTTGCTTACCGCGACAATCGCCCGATTGCCATCCTCAAGGGTGTCAGCGTCATGGGTGTACCGATACCCAATGCCTGGCTTGGCGGCATGAAGAACATCGACCTGATCGAATACTACGGGAACGAAGCGGGCTTCTGGAAAGCCTTTGCCGACGGCGTGGAGAATATCCACATCGAAGATGGTAACATCACCATGATATTGAAAGAGTAACGCTGCGAGCAACCACCACAGGCCTGCCGGGGCATGGTGCCATATCGCGTCTGCGTAAATCAGGCTGTCCGTGTGTAAGCGCCTGAATCAGCCTTTCCTGCCCAGCAATTCGATCTGGTAACCGTCGGGATCTTCAACAAAGGCAATAATGGTTGTGCCGGCATTCATTGGACCGGCCTCACGAATCACCTTGCCACCACGCGCCTTTACTTCATCCACGGCCGCGTAGACATCGTCAACCTCGATCGCGATGTGACCAAAACCGGCGCCGATATCATAGCTGTCGGTACCCCAGTTATGCGTAAGTTCTATGACGGTATTTTCCGCCTCATCACCGTAACCGACAAAGGCCAGGGTGAACTCACCTTCCGGATAATCCTTGCGGCGCAGCTCCTGCATACCCAGCACATGCGTATAGAACTGGACAGAGCCTTCAAGATCGCCCACCCGGAGCATAGTATGAAGTAGTCGCATAAACAGTTACCTTTTAGCCCGTCTTGCAGCTGTGGAGCAGTTGATCAGCTACCCTGCCGGCTTCCGGCGTCCGGCAATGCGCATGCGCAGGGCGTTCAGTTTGATAAAGCCTTCCGCATCTTTCTGGTCATAGGCACCGGCATCATCTTCAAACGTGGCAATGCGCTCATCGAACAGACTGTCTGCATCCGACTTTCTGCCCGCTACAACAACATTACCCTTGTAGAGCTTCATACGTACAGTACCGTTCACATGCTCCTGCGAGGCATCGATCATTTGCTGTAGCAGCTTCCGCTCGGGACTCCACCAGTAACCGTTATAGACCAGCGTGGCATAGCGTGGCATCAGGTCGTCTTTCAGGTGCGCGGCTTCGCGGTCCAGCGTCAGGGACTCCATGGCACGGTGTGCCTTCAGCAGGATGGTACCGGCCGGTGTTTCATAACAGCCCCGTGATTTCATACCAACATAACGATTCTCGACAATATCGGAACGTCCAACACCATTG
>DAOVVG010000281.1 GCA_030632175.1 Gammaproteobacteria bacterium | reverse complement strand
GCTTCAACACGCCCGACTGCCCCGGCCAGCCTGCAAGGGCATGGTAACGTGTCAACACACGTTTCACGTTGCCATCCAGAATCGGGTAATACTGATCACAGGCCAGTGAAAGAATGGCACCTGCGGTCGAACGCCCTATCCCCGGCAACGCAAGTACGGCGTCAAATGCTTCCGGAAAAGCCCCGTTAAATTCTTCAACCACCTGCTGCGCCGCCGCGTGCAGATGTCGGGCACGCGCATAGTAGCCGAGTCCGGACCAGTGATGCAGCACCTGGTCCTGTGCAGCTTGCGCCAGTGTTCGGATATCCGGAAAACGCGCCATGAATCGCTCATAATACGGAATCACCGTCGCCACCTGTGTTTGCTGCAGCATGATTTCCGACACCCAGACGCGATAGGGCGTCGGCTGTGCCTGCCAGGGCAGATCCTTGCGCCCGCAGCGGTCATACCAGTCCAGTATGCCGCGACTGAAATCCGCTGCATTCATGACACTACTGCCCACTGGCCATCCTCTCTATATACAGGGCAGTCTCGGCTACTTCCCTGACAAGTTTTCTTTCTATCAACCAGGTCCCGATAATGGGCGGCACCCAGAAGTCCGGCTCAAATGTCTCGGTGAAAAACAACTCGGTAGCGGTACCGACAGCCGTTAACTCCCAGCGGGCCGAACCGGCGCGAAAATCACCGGCACCTGGCACCATGCTGGCCTCCACGGTACGGGGATCCGGCAGGGTAATATCCTGTACCTGCACCACCCGCTTGCAAAACACCAGGATACAGACCCTGATCACACTGCGAACGCGTTGTCTGTCGCCCCGGCTTTCCAGTACCCGGCTTTCCACAATGGAAGGATTAATTGCCGCGAGATTAGTGAAATCGGTAATTGACCGGTACACAAGCGCCGACGGCGCATCCACACGGGCCGTGACTGACAGGCTGTACACTGCATCATCACGGGTTACGCTCGAATCCAGAACCTCGCCTGCCAGTGACATACACGGCAGCAGCAACAGGCTGACGCATAACCGGCACAAGCGGCGTTCAGAAAAAAACCGGGCAACAACGCGCCCATCAACAGACACTATTTAAAAATATCCTTTAACAGTTTGTCCGTCAGTTCATCACCCAACTTCTTCTGCAGTTTCTTTTTCTCTTTCTCGACTTTCTTTTTCACCTCGGCCTTCGCCGCATCACTGAGCACGGCCGCCAGGTCAGGCGCATACGTCGGCTTGCTGAAGGTACCACCGACGTGCACCGGTATAGACAGCCCCTTGAGCTCTTCCATCCCTTCGCCCCCCTGTCCCTTCAGGGAACCTACAAACTTGGTCGTCAGCGTGTAATCGATGGTTTCCTTTGGCAAGCTGACCTTGCCGGCACCGGTAATACGCAGCAAGGGTGATTTCATTAACAGGTCATCATTGACGACCTTGCCATTGGTGATGGTAGCTGTACCCTTCATGAGCGCGAAATCGGTTTGATTGGGTCCGGTCTGTTCAGGTGCCGGTTCCCCCTTGATTTTGGCCTGGGCACTGCGAATCAGTGCCGCAATATTCACGCCCTTGACAGCCCCGTCGGTAAATTCAAAGCCCGCCGTCCCGGTCAGGGTCTGGCGTATCTGCTCGGACGACAGGCCAACACCACCCAGTTTTGACTTGACGTTAGCGGTGCCCAATAGCTGTTCCTTACCGGTCAGATCCTTCAACAAGGGACCGGCTTGCACACCGGTCAGGTTCTCATTCACCGAAAACCGTGGCGTGTCCTTGCGTACGTCCAGCGTTGCGTCCGCCTGTAATGCACCACCATATAATTTCGCTCCGAGCGGTTTGACGTTCAGCACACCGTCTTTCGCCTTGAGCTGGATTTCAATATCACTGGAACGCAGATTAAATGCCTGCAAACTGCCCACAGCCAACCGCACATCCAGATTCAGGTTGCGTAAATCCTCCAGCGGCAAGGCATCATCGGTATCCGCAGACGTTGTGGCCGCCTTGCTGCCCGCTTTACCGGAGGCCGCATCAGCCTTTGCGTCAGGTGGCAAATACCGGTCAAGATTAAACTGATCCAGCACTGCCGTGAGGGTGATTGCCGGTGCATCAAAAGAGTCGACCCGCGCACTGCCTTCAAGACGCGAATCATCCAGATGCAACGTCAGTGCCGTGACCGCAAAATGCTGCAGCGACGCATCCCACGTCATGGTTGCATCCGCCTTGCCCAATACCGCCGGGTCCGCTGTCTGTGGATCATCCTGCCCCAGCGCCTGTAACAACTCGCGCGGCACAAACCCGGCAAAGGCCAACGTGCCCTTAAAACGCGGATCATCACCACTAATGGCAGTACCCTCAAGCTCACCACTGATATTCAGACCCAGCGCTTCGAGTACCAGACCGGACAACGACACGGTCTGCGCCGCCAGATCAAGCTTGACGTCCGTGGTCAATCCCGCATCGAGATGACCGCCGGGAACACCGTCGCCGTCCAGGTTCATGCCAAACGTCGCCGCCGTGATGGTGACGGCATCCATCGCTTCTGCCAGCAGAATGTCGCCGTTCAGTTTGAATTGACCACTGACAACAGGCTGGGTGGCAGCCACCTGAAAACGCAGGTCGAGATCAAAGGCCTCGCCCGGCTCAATTGCGCCGGTAGTGAATGACAGTTCATTAATTTCATAGAGGGCGTCTGTGGAGCGATCATCCCAGCGCAGCTGTGCATCGCTGACCTCAATGCCGCCTATCACGAGACGGTTCAGGGCACCGCCCGTGGGTGTAGTACCGGCCTTGTCACCGCCATCTGCCGGTTGCCCTGCCTGCTTGTCCGCTGCTTCTAGCCGGGCAGTGATATCGGCCCAGTTGGTCTCGCCCTGTTTATTCTTGCCAAGATTCAGCCGCAAACCGTCAAGCCTGACGGTGTTCACTTCCAGTTGCTTGCGCAGCAGCGGCAACAACTTGACCCGCACCTCGACGGCCTCCATGCGTGCCATATAGGGCGCATCAAAACCTTCCGCATTACTGAGCTGCGTCGGCCCGATATCCAGACCCAGCCAGGGAAACACCGACAGGGCAAGATCACCTTCAATATTCAGCGTACGCCCGGTCTGTTTCTCTACCGTTGCGGCGATCTCGTCCTTGTAATCATTGGGGTCAATCACCATTGGCAATACAACCGCTGCAATCACAACAATGACGACCAGCAACGCAACCAGTCCAAAAATAATTTTCAGTAATTTGCCCATGGGTGCTCCCTGGTAACCAATGCAATTGACATCCTTGTAGGAGCGGACCTCGTCCGCGATTGGACCCGGCAAACATCTTTCGCGCCTGCAAGGCGCTCCTACGATGAT
>DAOVVG010000278.1 GCA_030632175.1 Gammaproteobacteria bacterium | reverse complement strand
GGTGGGTATGGAGGACGGCTTTGTCAAAGTGATTGCACCCATTGATGATACGCCTGCACAACGAGCAGGTGTTCAGTCCGGCGACCTGGTGATTCGTCTGGATGACACCCCGGTCAAGGGTATGACCTTGAATGATGCCGTCAAGATCATGCGCGGCAAACCGGGAACCGACATTGTCCTGACGATTGTGCGTGAAGGCATCGACAAGCCGATCAAGATCAGCATTACACGAGACATAATAAAGGTGAGGAGCGTCAGGTCACGAATGCTTGAACCGGGTTTTGGCTATTTACGGATTTCACAGTTCCAGTCCAAGACAGCCGATTCCATGGTTGATGCAATTGAAGACCTCAAGAAAGAAAATGACGGGCCACTGAATGGACTGGTGCTGGACCTGCGTAATAACCCGGGTGGTGTGTTGAATGGTGCGGTTGCGGTGTCAGATGCGTTTCTTACCAAGGGTATGATCGTGTACACAGAGGGGCGTATTGCCGATTCACGGTTACGTTTTAATGCAACGCCTGATGATATTATCGATGGCTCGCCACTGGTAGTTCTGGTTAATCAGGGTTCTGCTTCCGCATCGGAGATTGTTGCGGGCGCCTTGCAGGACCACAAGCGCGCTATCATTATCGGGGCCAAGACTTTCGGCAAGGGATCGGTGCAAACCATACTCCCATTGAGCAGTGACTCGGCACTGAAGTTGACCACGGCGCGTTATTACACGCCGTCCGGAAAATCAATACAGGCGGAAGGCATTACACCTGATATAGAGCTGCAGCCAGTGACTGTGGCAGCTGTTGAAAGAAACATTGCGCCCCTGAAAGAAGCTGATTTGTCACACCATCTGGAAAACGGAAATTCGAAGAAGTCAGACAAGAAGAAATCGGAAGATGACGATGAAGCCGCAGACAAGTCATTGGTCAATGATGATTACATGTTGTATGAAGCCTTAAACCTGCTCAAGGGTCTGGCAATTCTGCAGGATCGTATTCAGTAATCTTTTCAAATACATGACACCTCTCCCGGCTATACGGCAGCTCGTACTTGCAGTATGGCTGGGTTGTATTTCAACCCTGGTTTTCGCTGACGACCTGTCCCGGGAAACGCCGGATAGCAAGTTGCCTGGTATCGCGTTGATTATCGATGACCTCGGCAATCAGAGGGGTGCAGGCAAACGCGTGCTTGCGTTACCTGGCCCGATCGCCTGTGCGTTCCTGCCGCACGGGCCATACACCCGGACGCTGGCCGAGCAGGCATTTTCCCGGCACAAGGAAGTCATGTTGCATTTGCCCATGCAAGCGGTCGATCATGAACGCGCGGTGTACGACAAGGGCGTGCTCACACTTGATATGACCCGGCAGCAGTTCCTGGAAACGCTGGCTGGTGATATCGACGCTGTGCCACACGTCAGCGGGCTTAATAACCATATGGGTAGCCTGTTGACCAGGCACCCGGGCCATATGGAATGGTTGATGCAGGCCATTAGCGATCGAGGCGGTCTGTTTTTTGTCGATAGCCGTACCACCACTGCAACGGTTGCTCAGCGGCTGGCACAGGAGCACAGTATTCCCAATATAGAGCGCAAGGTATTTCTGGATAATGATCCGGATCCCGCCGCCATACGCAGACAGTTCAGGTTATTGATTGCCACTGCGCGACGGGAAGGCACCGCTCTCGGTATTGGCCATCCCTATCCTGGTACGCTGGATATTCTTTCCGAAGAACTTGAGAAGCTTGAACATCAGGGCATACAGTTGTTGCCAGTGTCACGTTTAATCGAGCTGCAGAATGAAAGGAAACTCGCATGGCAAGCGTCCTCATCCCGCTAGCGCAGGGTTGTGAAGAACTGGAAGCGGTTTCCATTGTGGACCTGTTGCGTCGGGCGGGTGTCGAAGTTGTCACGGCCGGACTTGACGAGCAGCCGGTACAGGCATCCCGGGGGGTCGTGCTGATCCCGGATATGACACTGGATTCAGCGTTGAAAAACAGCTATGACATGGTTGTGTTGCCGGGTGGCTTGCCGGGAGCGGATAACCTTGAAAAGGATACGCGCCTTATTGAGCTGCTCAGGCAAATGGCGGCAGAGGGAAAATATACTGCAGCAATTTGTGCTGCACCAAAAGTGCTGGCACATGCCGGACTGCTGGACGGTAAGAGTGTTACCAGCTTTCCCGGGGTGCTGGATTCTGTCAGCGGTATAGATTATCAGCAACAGCCGGTCGTAACAGATGGCAAGGTGATTACTTCACGTGGCCCGGGAACCGCGATGGACTTTGCGCTGGAGCTAATCGAAGTGCTCGTTGGAAAACAGACTCGCGATGAGGTTGAAGCCGGACTGCAGCGTCCATAGCAGTAATCGCTTACACTTGCCTTTGCGGGTTCCCGTGATGAAGAAGCAATAGCCGGATATACGGGAAAAGGGTTGCTGGTCAGGGAATGTCGCTGTCATCCAGCCAGTTAAACAACAGGATGAAGACACCTGCACAGCCTGTGACCCAGCTCAGCAGCGGTGCTCCCATTACCGTGACAGGCGCATAACCATCCAGGCCATAAATAATCGCGGCAGCGAGTAGCAGCCCGGTGCCGATGATTGCACTGATGCTGCGACGGTTGGCGCGGCGTACTTCCTGGCGCAGACGCTTGATTTCGGATGAAGACCAGTTCACCTGCAGCTTGCCGGTTGTCGCTTGTTCCAGAAAGTGGTGTACCAGCACCGGCAGGTGCGGCAGAGTATCAGTCCATGCCGGTATGCTTTCCTTGAGGTTGCGTAATAATGAGCGTGCGCCCAACTGCTCACTCATGGTGCGTTCCAGAAATGGCTTGGCTGTTTTCCAGAGATCCAGCTCCGGATACAGTTGCCGGCCAAGGCCCTCGATGTTTAACAGGGTTTTCTGCAGCAACACCAGTTGTGGCTGGACTTCCATATTAAAGCGGCGCGCCGTCTGGAATAGCCGCAGCAATACGTTTCCAAATGAAATTTCGTTCAACGGTTTTTCAAATATTGGCTCACAGACAGTACGAATGGCAGCCTCGAACTCGTCCACGCGCGTACCTTCGGGTACCCATTCGGATTCAACGTGTAGCTCAGCGACGCGCCGGTAGTCGCGGTTGAAAAAAGCTAGAAAATTTTCGGCCAGGTAGCGTTGATCTACAGGATTGAGTGTACCCATAATGCCGAAATCAACCGCCATGTAGCGTCCATCATGACCGACAAAGAGATTACCGGGGTGCATGTCGGCATGGAAAAAGTTGTGACAAAAGACCTGCGTGAAGAATATCTCTACGCCACGTTCAGACAGTAATTTCAGGTCAATATTACTGGCACGCAAGCCGTCAATGTCGCTTATCTGAATGCCGTAG
>DAOVVG010000117.1 GCA_030632175.1 Gammaproteobacteria bacterium | reverse complement strand
GGATGATGGCGATGAAACCGGTCAGGGCTGCACAGCGGTTAAGGCGGTGTCTGAGGAGGCCGAGAAGAAAATGCTGCAAGAGATACAGTCACAGGAGTAAGCCTGCCTGCCAACAATTGTTCGTTGTATCTAAAAAACCTCTCGGGGAGACATGATGAATATATGTAATAAAAATGCCTGGTTGTTTGTTGTCAGCGTGCTGACTGCAGTATCGATCGGCTGTACGCAACAGAAGACATCACCTGAGCAGGCGCCGCTGGTACAGGCGACCCCATTCAGTGTAGTTGCAACCGGCGATTCCAATTTTAAAGCTTCACAGGCTAATACCTTTTCCTGGTCGACGGGTATGCAGGAGCTTACCGATGTGCCGCGTTTACATGATGTGCCACTCAGGGACATGTTGAAAGACTCAATTACTGACAACATGAACGCCAAGGGTTACCGCTATCATGGGGGTCAGGGGCCGGGTGATCTGGTAGTCGGCTACAGTGTCTCGCTGAATGATGCGGAAATGAACAGTGATGCCGCCAGAAGAAGTGGTGTTATTCCCAGTCTTAATTTTTCCACACCGGATCCTGAAAAGTATGAGAAAGGCACCATCGTCATCGAAGTTACCCAGTCTGCAACTGCGATAGTCGTCTGGCGCAGTGCGTTGCAGGGGTTTTCTATTATCGATCTGGATGATGCCGACCGACGTAAACGTCTCGATGGTATGGTGCAACGTATGTTGTCCGGGCTGCCCGCGAAGAACAACTAGCAGACACCGGCGGGGGGCATAGATGCACGAGACGACAGGTCATATTTTGACGGTGTTCATGGGTTTTTTTGCCATCATGAACCCGATCGCCAACACACCGGTGTTCCTTGGTCTGACAGCAGACGATTCAACAGCTATCAGACGCCGCATTGCCTTTAAGGCATTGTTAATTACATTTGTAGTGATCGTTGCGTTCATTTTGCTGGGCAAGGTGATTTTCAGTCTGTTTGATATTACCCTGCCGGCGTTTCAGATAACGGGTGGTATTCTGGTCTTCATGATTGGCCTGCAGATGTTGCATGGGCAGCCATCACAGGTGCACAGTCCGGTTGCAACCGGTAAGCAAGAAAACTTGCAAGGCGCATTAAGTGTGGCCGTTACCCCGCTGGCGATGCCGATACTGGGTGGGCCTGGCACCATTGCTGCAGCCATGAATTTTTCATCAGGTGGTGGCATGACCGGCATGGTGATAACGATCGTTGCATTCGGGCTGCTATGTTTGCTCACCTATGTCTTTTTTGTGTCCGGAGAACGTCTGGTCAGGGTGCTGGGTGACGAAGGGCTGATGATGGTCACGCGCCTTATGGGACTGATCCTGGCCGTCATCGGGACCCAGATGTTTATCACGGGTGTTGCCGGTGCGATAAAGGCGAGCGGTTAAAGCCGGGTTTACAGTACCGGTGCAAACAGGCGCATGATGCTGGCTGCCAGTCGTTGAGTCCTTGAACGCTTGCGAAACTGAGCCGGATCAACGTAGCTTGACTGGTTAATATATTGCTGCTGCAGTTCGCGAAGTTGTTTGCAAAACCCAGTGTGATAGACGAACAGGCTGATTTCAAAATTCAGCCACAGGCTGCGCATGTCCATGTTCACCGAGCCTGCTATGCAGAAGCTGCCGTCAACGGTGATGGATTTTGTGTGTAACAGGCCGCCTTCAAATTGTGCCACCCGGATGCCTGCAGTGAGCAGGCTGTCCAGTAAGGCAGGGGTGGCATACCGTATCAGGCGAGAATCAACCCGGGCAGGAATAACCAGCGTTACATCAACGCCGCGGTTGGCTGCCGCCACCAGTGCTTCAGTGAGTGCGTCATCCGGTGCGAAATAGGGCGTTGTGATGACCAGTTCGTGGCGCGCAGTAAAAATGACGCCCATCAGTAGCTGGTGTATGGCGCCTTCCCTGAATACCGGGCCGGACGGTACCACTTGCACGGGGATGTCGCCTGCGGCCTTCATGTTGATGGTTTTTTCTGAAAAACTGGCGACTTTACCGGCCTCGACTGACCAGTCCATGGTGGCAACATTGCCCAGTACCGACACGGTCGGTCCTTCAATCCTGACCATCATGTCTATCCATTCGCCGACACCCGCATCTTGCTTGAAGAAGCGTGGATCAACCAGGTTCTGGCTACCGGTATAGGCAACCCGGTTATCGATGACCGCGATTTTCCTGTGATTTCTGATATCAACCCGCTGGAACAGCATGCGGGCAGCATTGACATGCAAGGCTTCGGTAATATCGATACCTGCAGCACGCATATTTTTACAGGTATCCCCCTTCAGGAATCCCTTGCTTCCAAGCGAGTCAAGCAGGATGCTTAACTTGATACCGCGTTCCTGCGCCTCGGAAATGGCCTGCAGTAAATCATCGACCAGGCCGCCTTCCACAAGAATGTAGAATTCCAGCCGGCATGAGGACTGCGCATGCCTGATATCTTCGATAAGTGAGTGGAAAACGCCTTCGTAATCCGTCAGCAGTTGCAGGTGGTTGCCCGGCAGTGTCGGATAACCGATGACATTGCGTGCCTGCAAATCAAGCGTGCTGTAGCTATGAGGGATCATGGCTGTTGATGGTGCGGCAAGCTCGCACAGTGTATTTCGCCACGGTTGTGACTGTTCTATGACAGTTCTGGCGCGGGCGACGCGGCGTTCGCCAAGCCGGTTTTCTCCAATGAGCAGGTAAAGGAAAGCACCGAGATAGGGCACGGCAAGCACGATAATCATCCAGGCAAAGGTGACGCCGACGGACATACTGCGAGACAGGATGCGCAACGACAGCCCGATCCTGATTATCAAATCAAGGCTATAGAACAGATAGGGTATCCACTCCTGACCATCCATTATCGCTGCCTTTACGTTGCTTCAGCGCGTGAACGCAGGATGGCCGACACTGACATGGTCTGCGCCATATTGAAGAATCAGCCTTTGCCTGAGCTTCTCATATTGTTCGGCCGCCGCGTTGTCCAGTGTTTCGCTGCCAGTCTGGTAGATGTGCAGTCTGATTGCACCATTGCCGATGACGATGTATGCAGCGACTTGTATGCTGGTATTTTCCCTGAACTGGAAGAGCATGCGGTACTCACCATCACCGGTTGCGATGGCAACTGACCTTCCGGTGTCCGGGTCGAACGACAGCAGGCGTTCATAGCCGAGGATATCCATCATTCGACTTGTTTCCTGTGGTGAATACTGGATGCCGGCCTCTTTTTGCGGCCTTACTTTCAGGGTCGCACCGGGAGATGCGCAACCGACCAGCAGCAGTGCGCAGACGAGCATGATCAGGCCGGCTGTGAATTTGTTTAAAGTGTTGTACATAAATTCTTTATCCTGAAAAATGTCAATAATATCCTGTAGATATCCTCGCAGCATACCTTATAATCCTTTACAGGGTCTACGCTTGCAGGCTGTTGCTTGAACAGGGACGGCAATGAGCTGATTCTGTAACCGGATCAGATGTAATGATGCATGAATCGGGAAGGCGAAACCGGGACTGGAATCCGGATGTGCAGGTAACACATAACTATCATGCGACGTAAACTCACTATCTTGCTGGCAATCCTGGTTGCCGCACTTGCCGGCCTGCTACCCGTTGGCTATGCCATCTATCTCGCCTACAACACCACTATTGAGAATGCCGAAGATAATCTGCGTGCTATTGCACAGGGGATAGCAACGGATACGTCGGACCTGTTGACCGATATTGATCAGGGGCTGATTGCCCTGTCCAGTCTGGGCAATCAGTGTACGCCAGAGGATGTGACGGCGATGAATACCATGGCTTACGACATCCCCGGGATCAGTGATATTGGCCTCATCCGGCCTGACAGGAAGTTGTTCTGTAGCAGTTGGGGCACTGTTTCACCACCGGTTACGCCGGAGCTGCCACCACCAGCCGGCGGTTTCCGTCTGCTGGGTCCGCTCGAAATCAGGGTGATGGATCGCTATGGGCTGGTGGCTATCAGGCAGCGCGAAGATGGTTCGGAAATCGGTGCGCTCATTCATCCGACTGTCCTGATCGGTACTCTGGGTGCAGACCTCGGTGAGCAGGGCTTTGCGGTGCTCATCAGGCGCGTGGATGGCCATTTGTATGCATGGGAAGGCAATGTGCCCGGGATGGAAATGGTCGAATCCGAGTCAGAAGTCGGTGACGGTTCAACACAGCTCAGGGCCTTGTTCAAGGACGGTATTGAACGCACTCTGTTTGCCGTGGAACTGGATGGATACCCGGGTATTTATTCTATCGCGGCAGCGGCTGATGCGTGGATTCTGCATGACTGGGTACGCATGGCGTTTATGCTGGGTGCCATTGGAGCAGGTACTTCCGTGTTGCTGGTGTTCCTGGTGATTGTCATTCTGTTACGACGCCTGTCACTGCAGGGCGAACTTGAAAGAAGCCTGCAAAGAGACGAATTTGAAATCAACTACCAGCCTGTTATTGAACTCGCTACCGGCCGTTGTACAGGTGCGGAGGCATTTATCAGCTGGGTGCAGCCCGGCGGTAAGCGGGTGCGACCTGACCTGTTCATTCCGCTTGCCGAAGATACCGGATTGATTGAGCCGATGACGGAATGGTTGATGAAGCAGATTCGCATTGAGATGGAAGGCTTGCTCAGGAGAGACCGGTCTTTTCATATAGCCATCAACCTGAGTCCCTGTCATTTCGAGTCAGAAAAAATACTGAACACATCCAGCCGGGTTTTTGGCAGCAGCGCCATTATGCCGGAACAGATTATTTACGAAATAACCGAGCGGGGTCTTATCCGGGAAGATGACGGGGTGGCGCGCTCGGTGATGACAAAGCTGAGAGAGCGCAATTCTGAAATCGCACTGGACGATTTTGGTACCGGCTATTCAAGTCTGAGTTATATCAGTTCATTTCCGCTGGATTACCTGAAAATTGACAAGCAGTTTGTTGATGCGATAGGCACCGACTCACCAATGGCCGGGCTGGTGGAGTCGATTATTGATATGGCGAAACGCCTCGACCTGCGTACAATTGCCGAGGGTGTTGAAAGGCTTGAGCAGGTGGAATACCTGCGCGACAAGGGCGTTGATTATGTGCAGGGCTGGTATTATTCGAAGGCATTGACAGCAGGCGAGCTTGATGAATTTCTACAGGGTTCAGGCGTGTGAGGCAGGACCATCATTGCCGGGCAGTTGCTCGCAGGCACAGGCAAGCGGTTAAGGGCGCCGTATAACGATGATCAAAAACCTGACCATAAAAAATGTTATAGGCCTTGTTGTACTGGTTGAGTTGTCCTTCCTGCTGTTGCTTGTGTACCTGGTGATCCAGTTAAACAGGGTGGAATCCGAGTTGTCATCTGCGGCGAGCGATCGCTATCTGCAGGTGGAGGCGGCTGACCGGTTGCGTCACAGTTCTGATGACCTGACGCGTTTTGCCAGAACCTACGTGGTAACCGGCGATTCAAAATACAGGGATAATTATTTTACGACGCTGGCAATTCGTAACGGTGAGACGCCTCGCCCACAGGCCTATGAAAGTATTTACTGGGACTTGCAAGAACCGGTTCGCGGGCAAAGACATCCGGACGGCGACCCCGTATCCCTGGAACAGGTGATGAAGGCATTGCCATACTCTGACGAGGAAATGGCGCTGCTCGATTTGTCCGAGTCCAACTCAAATGAACTCGTCGAAATGGAAGTAGCAGCCTTTCATGCCATGGAAGGGAAATTCAGGGATGCATCGGGTGAATATACAGTAGAGAAAAAGCCGGACCAGGCGCTGGCGGTTCGTCTGTTGCATTCAGAGGATTATCACAGGGCAAAACACAACATCATGCTGCCCATTGACAAATTCATAATGCAGCTTGATTTACGTACCGAGGCGAATGTTGAGTCAGCGATGCGCCGTGTCAACCAGTACCTTCTGTACCAGAATGTGGTAATCATCCTGTTCGTATTGTTTAACCTGTTTGTATTCATGCTGTTTAACCAGCGTGTGACCAGGCCAATCAGTTCGATTACCCGTGAAATTATCCGGCAAAAAGAGACTGATTCTCCGTTTAACCTGGATCATCCCTATGATGATGAAATCAGGATGATGGCAGAACAGTTCAAGTCCATGGATGAGCAACTGAGAAATGCCAGCAGGTCTGCAGAACAGGCCAACCGGGCAAAAAGTGCCTTTCTCGCAAATATGAGCCATGAACTCAGAACACCAATGAATGCCATTATTGGCTACAGCGAAATGCTGCAGGAAGAGGCAGAAGACCTGGGTGACAAGGAATACATTCCTGATCTTCAGAAAATACACAGTGCAGGCAAGCACTTGCTGTCTCTTATTAATGACATACTTGATCTCTCAAAGATAGAGGCTGGACGCATGGACCTCTATCTTGAGCGCTTTGAACTGCACGAAATGCTCAATGATGTCGTCAGTACCGTGCAGCCACTGATTGCGAAAAATGGTAATGAACTGGTCGTGGAGGGGGGCAGCGAGTCCGGCAGTGTCCGTGCTGACCTGACAAAGGTGCGCCAGACGCTGTTTAACCTGCTCAGTAATGCGGCCAAGTTTACCGAGAACGGGAAAATCACCCTGACTGTGTTTCACACGCACGATGCCGGCCGGAAATGGCTGAACCTGTCCGTAAAAGACGAGGGGATCGGTATAGCGAGCGACAAGATTGGCGGTCTCTTTGACGAGTTCACCCAGGCGGACGCATCCACGACGAGGAATTATGGCGGCACCGGACTGGGCCTTGCGATATCACGCCGTTTTTGTCAGATGATGGGGGGTGACATAACGGTTGAGAGTGAGCCGGGTAGCGGGTCTACCTTTACTGTCACAATACCCAACGAGGTCGATGCGCTCGAGGCGGCACGTGCATCCGCTGCCGACACGGAGTCGGAAGCGGCCGGTAACGGGAATGCTGTTGCCGGTGTGAAGACCATTCTGGTTATTGATGATGACGAAAATACCTGTGAAATGCTTGCCCGTACATTTGCCAAGGGTGGCTACAGGGTGCTGGTTGCAATGTCGGCCGAAGAGGGGCTGCAAAAGGCCCGTGAATGCCTGCCCGACGCAATAACCCTGGACGTTATGATGCCGGGAACTGATGGCTGGGCTTTGTTGCGAAGCCTGAAATCTGATCCGGCTGTTATGCATATCCCCGTTATTATGTTGTCAATGGTCGATGATGTTGGCTTGGGGTATTCGCTGGGCGCCGCTGAATACATGACAAAACCGGTTGATCGCGCAAGCCTGCTCAGGGTAATAAAACGTTACACGCAATCCGAATCTCCCGGTCTTGCACTGGTCGTCGACGACAGTCCTGTTGATCG
>DAOVVG010000019.1 GCA_030632175.1 Gammaproteobacteria bacterium | reverse complement strand
GGTGGGTGCTGGCGGTGCCGCACGTGGCGTCATCGAACCGCTGCTGAAAGAAAACCCGGCCTTGCTGGTGATTGCCAACCGCACCGCAGACAAAGCCATCGAGCTGGCCCGCCTGTTCTGCGAACTCGGACATACCGAGGGCTGCGGACTGGGCGACGTCGCCGGCCAGTCATTTGATCTCATCATTAATGCCACGGCCGCTAGTCTTGCCGGGCAGGTACCGGCACTGCCAGACAGTGTGGTGACACCGGACAGCAGCTGTTACGACATGATGTACGGAGATAAACCCACCGCCTTCATGGAATGGGCACAGCAACGGGGCGCAACCCACTGTATGGATGGTCTGGGGATGCTGGTGGAGCAGGCGGCCGAGTCGTTTTATTTGTGGCGTGAAGTGCGGCCGGACACCGGACCGGTGATACAGGCATTGCGCACAGCGGGCTAGCGATTCGCCAGGTGGCGGTTTTTTAGCTCTACGTAGTGCGCGGCTGAATACGTGAGAAACCCTTCTTCCTCGGGGCGCAGGGCACGTGCCCTGCGGGCGGGTGAACCCACCCACAGAAAACCACCCTCCAGCTCACGACCGGGTGGCACCAGGCTACCGGCACCGACAATGGCACCCGAACGAACAATTGCGCCATCCATGATGGTGGCCGCCATGCCTATCAGGCAAAGATCCTCCACGGTACAACCATGCAGGATCGCCTGGTGTCCGACAGTGACATCCGCACCAATGCGCAACGCAAACCCGCCAGGCTCAAACTCACTGTCGTGACTGACATGCAGGATAGTGCCATCCTGTATATTGGTGCGTGCACCAATCTGAATAGTATTGACGTCACCACGCGCCACAACCATTGGCCACAGTGACACGTCATCATCAATAGTAACCTCACCGATCACCAGCGCCGTCTCATCCACATAAGCAGATACGGCAATAGTTGGTGAAATATTCTCGTATTTCCTGATGGACACAAACCACCCCTGTTATTACCCCACATGATCCCAATAATGTAACACGGATGTAATCCGGCAAAACGTCAAACAATTTCACAGGCATTCAACAGTAGCCGGCAAGATGCTAAAGTGAGCGCGCCCTGACGGGCATTACACCCTGCAAATAAAGAGGTATTACCCGAATGTCGAACCCGCTGCTGGAACTGGACGGCCTGCCACCGTTCTCGAAGATCAAGCCCGAGCATGTGAAATCTGCCGTCTCGGAGTTGCTGGCCGAAAGCCGCCAACAGGTAGAACGGCTACTGCAGGCAAACGACCACTACAGCTGGGACAACCTGGTCGAACCGCTCGACGACATGGATGACCGCATCAATCGTGTCTGGTCACCTGTCGGCCACATGAATGCGGTCGTCAACAGCGACGCCCTGCGTGAGACCTATAACGATTGCCTGCCACTACTGAGTGAGTACGGCACCGAAATGGGGCAGCACGAAGGGCTCTACACGGCGTTTCGCCAGATTGCCGAGGGTGACGAGTTGGCAACCCTGGATACCGCACAGAAAAAAGTTATCGACAATGCACTGCGTGATTTTCGCCTTTCCGGTATAGAACTGGATCAGGACGCACGCAATCGCTACAAGGAAATACTGCAAAAACTGTCACAACTCTCCTCGCAATACAGCGACAACGTGCTGGATGCCACCAATGCCTGGCACAAGCAGATTACCGATGAAAACCTGCTCGCAGGGCTGCCCGAGAGTGCGCGTTCACTGGCAAAACAAACGGCCGAACAACGCGAGCTCGATGGCTGGGTATTTACCCTGGAATTTCCGTCCTACTACCCGGTGATCACCTATGCGGATAACCATGATCTGCGCGAAGAAATCTATACCGCCTATGTAACGCGCGCTTCCGACCAGGGCCCGCATGCCGGCCAATGGGACAATGCCGCACTGATGGAAGAGATCCTGGCATTACGCCACGAAGCCGCCGGACTGCTCGGTTTCAATAATTACGCCGAACGCTCGCTGGCCACCAAAATGGCTGATTCCACCGAGCAGGTCATGAGTTTTCTGCAGGACCTCGCTGAACGCTCCAAACCGGCTGCCGTCCGGGAACTGCAAGAGGTCCGCGAGTTTGCCGTTGAACACGATAACAGCGACGAGCTGCAGGCCTGGGATATTTCCTACTATTCCGAGAAACTGCGGCAGAAAAAATACGCCATCTCGCAGGAAGAGCTGAAACCTTATTTTCCGGAACCGCGCGTGGTTGAAGGCCTGTTCCTGATCGTTGAACGACTCTACGGTCTGCAAATCGAGTCGGTCGAGGGGGTCGACAGCTGGCATGAAGATGTACATTTCTACCGCATCCGGGATGCTGCGGGCGAAGTGCGCGGCGAGTTTTATCTGGACCTGTATGCCCGCCCGCACAAGCGCGGCGGCGCCTGGATGGACGAATGTATCTGCCGTCGTGATACGGCCAGAGGACTGCAAATACCGGTCGCCTACCTGACCTGCAACTTCTCACCACCGATCGGTGAGCAACCGGCTCTGTTTACCCATGACGAAGTGATTACCCTGTTTCATGAATTCGGTCACGGTCTGCACCACATGCTGACACAGATCAACTACGCCGGCGTCTCCGGCATCAGCGGGGTTGCCTGGGACGCGGTGGAACTACCCAGCCAGTTCATGGAAAACTGGTGCTGGGAACGCGAAGCACTGGATCTGTTTTCCGGGCACGTTGAGTCCGGCGAAAAAATTCCGGATGAACTGTATCAACGCATGCAACAGGCAAAAAATTTCCAGTCAGCCATGCTGATGATGCGGCAGCTGGAATTTGCCATTTTTGATTTTCGCATCCACCGCGATTACGACCCCGACAAGGGAGCACGCATTCACGACACGCTGAATGAGGTGCGCAAGGAAATCGCCGTTATGCAACCCGCCGCATTTAACCGTTTCGAAAACGGCTTTACACACATCTTCGGTGGCGGCTATGCGGCCGGTTACTACAGTTACAAATGGGCGGAAGTACTTTCAGCCGATGCCTTCTCGGCCTTTGAGGAGACCGGCATCTTTAACCGGGAAACCGGCGAGAGATTCCTCAACAGCATTCTCGAACAGGGTGGTTCGCGCGAACCCATGGAACTGTTTGTCGAGTTCCGCGGGCGCGAACCGAGCATTGATGCCTTGCTGAGGCACAGCGGCCTTGCTGCATAGTTTGCTTTATCTACTTGTGTAGGAGCGGACCGTGTCCGCGATTGCGGTGTATAAAAAACCATCGCGGACACGGTCCGCTCCTACACTCAATATATCAACTGGTTACCAACATCATGAAAATCGCCAGCTGGAACGTTAACTCCCTCAAGGTCAGACTGCCGCAGGTACTGGACTGGCTGGACGCCTCACAGGCCGACATCCTGTGTCTGCAGGAAACCAAGACCACGGATGAAAATTTTCCTGCCAGTGAGATTGAGGCCGCCGGCTACCACGTGGTGTTCTCCGGGCAAAAAACCTATAACGGCGTGGCCATCATCAGCAGGCAGGCGGCCACGGATGTTGTTACCGACGTACCGGGGCTGGATGACCCGCAGCGTCGCATACTGGGCGCCACCATCAACGGCGTGCGCGTACTGGATTTATATGTCGTCAACGGCCAGGAAGTCGGCAGCGAAAAATATGCCCACAAGCTGCACTGGCTGGACAAGGTCACTGACTACATCAGCGAGCAGCTACAGCAGCACGAACGCTTTGTGGTACTCGGTGATTTTAATATCGCGCCGGATGATCGGGACGTGTATGACCCGGAGGCCTGGCACGAACGCATCCTCTGCAGCACCCCCGAACGCGAGGCCTTGCAGAAAATTCTGGCGCTGGGACTGACCGACACCTTCCGCCTGTTTGATCAGGAAGAGGCAAGCTACAGCTGGTGGGACTACCGCGCCGCCGGCTTTCGCAGAAACCGCGGCCTGCGCATCGACCTGGTGCTGGCCAGCAAGGCACTGGCAGACAACTGCCGTGCCAGCGGCATCGACAAGGAACCCAGAAGGCTGGAAAGACCGTCCGACCACACACCGGTCATGGCTGAATTTGATTAGCCTGCCAGGCTGCGTGGCAACAATACGACCGGATAATTTGAATAATTATTTATATTATTCAGTTAGTTATATTTATACTTGGGTGATGCTGCACTCAGTCTTTGAAGCAGGATTCAAGCCCGGCATCCAGACCCGGATAGCGTAAGTCAATCCCCAGCTCATCAAGCAATTTGCTGTTATCCATACGACGCGAGTCATTCAGAAATGACAACATGCCCGCAGACAAAACTGACTGCGCTTCCTCACGACTGACTTCCGGTGGTCGCGGCAAACCGGCAGCATCAGCGACCCTGAAAAAATAATCAGTCATGTTGCCAGGGTGGCCGTCACTGACGTTGTAAACCACATTGCAGACCGGGCTGTGCATCCCGGCAACACAAATGGCTGCAAGATCGTCTGCATGAATACGGTTGGTAAACGGCGCGTCAGTCTCGCGCAGCACCGGCGTACCTTTACGCAAACGTTCAAGGGGTAATTTTCCGGGTCCGTATATTCCCGGTACACGCAGAACTATCCACTGCGCTGCGTGCACCCGACACCAGTCACGCAATTGCTGCTCTGCATCCAGACGTCGGTGGCCACGGGATGTAGACGGATTAAGTGGCTGTGTCTCGGTTATCCAGGCACCGTCACAATCACCATAGACGGCACTGGTACTGATATAAACAACGCGCCGCACGGTCACTTTACCCGGCAAGCTGGCGAGAAAGGCCCGCATACGCAGATCCTGCTCACCGCCGGGTGGCGGCGGTGCAAGGTAAAAAACATCGGCCTCCCGGCAACCCCAGTCCATCTCGGGCAACAACCGGTCAAGGTCAACACAGACAGCCCTTATACCCGATTCAGCCAGTTTACCCGCGCTTTCCTGGCTGCGGACAACACCGCTAACGTGGTAGTTTTCTGCGGCTAACAAGGCCGCCACGCGCCGTCCGATATAGCCGCAGCCGACGATTAGCACAGTTTTAAGTGGTTTATCTTGCATGGTAAATCAGCGACAATGCCTGCCCGTTTTTGTTAACTAGACTCATTTCATGGCGCACCAGGTCACCATTCAGAACAGCGGTCACAGCTTTAGCGTGGAAGACTCCGAGTCGATTCTCGAGGCTGCGCTGCGCCAGGGCATTATACTGCCATACGGTTGTCGCAATGGTGCCTGCGGTTCCTGCATGGGTACGGTGACAGCAGGTTCCGTGGACTACCCCGGGGGTGCGCCGGACGCATTGTCCGACACCGATGCTGCGCAACACAAAGCCCTGTTCTGCCAGGCGCATCCCGCCTGCGATCTGACCATCCAGGTACGCGAAGTCGACGCCGCAAAAGACATTGAAGTGAGGACGCTGCCGTGCCGGGTCAACAAACTTGAACACCTGGCGCACGATGTTATCCGCATCTACCTGAAACTGCCCGACACCGAGCGTTTGCAGTTTCTGGCCGGACAGTACATTGATGTACTACTGAAAGACCACGCACCGCGGGCGTTTTCCATTGCCAACGCCCCGCATGATGACAACTTCATTGAGCTGCATATACGCAATGTCAGCGGCGGTTATTTCAGTGCACAGGTGTTCAACCAGATGCAGGAAAAGGCCATGCTCCGCTTTAAGGGTCCGCTTGGTACCTTCTTCCTGCGCGAGGATACAGAGCGTCCGGCCATTCTGATCGGCGGTGGCACCGGCTTTGCGCCGCTCAAAGGCATACTGGAATACGCCTTTCATGCCGGCGTGGAAAAACCCCTGCATTTGTTCTGGGGGGTACGTGCAAAACGCGACCTGTACCTCGAGGAGCTCCCCGCCCGCTGGCTGCAGGATCACCCGAACTTCAGCTACACGCCGGTACTGTCGGAACCCATGCCGGAAGACGACTGGTCAGGTGCGACTGGCTACGTCAGTGATACGGTTATCCGTGACTACCCGGATCTCTCCGGCCACGATGTCTACATGAGCGGACCACCAATCATGGTAGAGGCCGGACATAAACTGTTCATGCAGCACGGACTGGATGAGTCACGATTCTTCTCCGATGCTTTTGAATATGCCGCCCTGTCAGAGAAAAACGATTAAAGCCCGCTGGCCGCTGCCACGATAGCCTCCGCACTGGCATTGGCTGCCAGCAACGGCTCCTTGCTGAACCCCAGCTGCCTTGCCAGCGACGCCTGGCGCCCACTGACAACCACCAGCGGCACTTCACACAACAATGGCTGAGCGGCCGCACCCGCCATATCATACAGATTCTGCAATGTTTCATTACTGGTGACCGTGATGCCATCCAGGTAACCCGGCCGCAGTAATTTCAGCATCGCGGCCTCGTCAACAGCCGGACAGGCACGCCGGTAAACCTCGACATAATCGACCTCTGCACCACGCTCCAACAGCGTATCGTGCAGATACTCGCGTCCACCATTGCCACGAAAAATCACCACTCGCTGGCCCGACATGTCCTGCAGTTCCTCCAGTGCCAGCAGCGCTTCACTATTGAACTGGTGTGCCGGCACATGGTTTGCAAACAGTCCGTAGGGTAATAATGCCTCGGCTGAACTTGCACCAACCGTGGCAATGGCCGTCTGTTCCGGCCATTCACGTCGATCCAGAATAAACTCCACACCCTTTTGAGCTGCATTAACACTGACAAACACGGCCAGATCGTAACTGTCCAGCTCATCAGACACTGCCTCAAGCTCATACAGATTCACAGGATCCAGTATTTCGATAGCGGGCAGGCGGATCACCTCAAAACCGTCCGCCTCAAGCAAGGAACACAGGCGCGCAGACTGCGCCGCAGGCCGGGTTACCAGCAGGCGGGGCTTGTTATTCGCCACGTAGCAATTCGTCGAGTATTGGCCGGGCACCGCGTGACAGCAACTCATCCGCCAGCTGTTTTCCCAGGGCGGCGGCTTGCTGCACCGGACCATTGATGTCACCCCGGATGATCTCGCTGCCATCCGGTCGCCCGACCAGGCCACGCATCTCTATGCCGTTGGCACCGATCACCGAGTAGCCGGCAACGGGTGCCTGGCAACCGCCGGCAAGCGTCGCGTTCATGGCCCGTTCCGCCTGTGTTCGCTGCAGGGTATCGATGTGGTTCAAGGGTTCAATCAGCGCCTTTACCCGCTCATCGTCGCAGCGACATTCAATGCCAATCACGCCCTGTGCGATCGCCGGCAACATCACCTCAGGTGCCAGTGCCGCCGTAATGCGTGCCTCCAGTCCCAGCCGTTTCAGTCCCGCACACGCCAGCACAATGGCATCGTAATTACCCGCATCCAGCTTTCCCAGGCGCGTGCCGACATTGCCGCGCAGATCGAGAATCTCAAGATCCGGGCGGCGTGCGCGCAACTGGCACTGGCGCCGCAAACTGGATGTTCCGACCCGGGCGCCGTCGGGCAGCTCGTCAATGGAAGCGAATTCATTGGACACAAAGGCATCCCGCGGGTCCTCACGCTCCAGAATCGCGGCAACGCAGAGTCCTTCGGGCAACTCGGCCGGCACGTCTTTCATGGAATGCACTGCAATATCGGCACGGCCCTCCAGCATGCCCTGTTCAAGCTCCTTCACGAACAGTCCCTTGCCTCCGATTTTTGCGAGCGGGCTGTCGAGGATACGATCACCCTGGGTGCTCATGGTCAGGAGTTCCACCTGCAGCCCGGCGTGCAGGGCCATCAGGCGCGCACGCACATGTTCTGCCTGCCACAGCGCCAGCGGGCTTTTACGGGTTGCAATACGCAGCAGATCTGTTGACATAAGCAGCTAACCAGTCACTAAATAGCGAATAATGAAACGCGCATTATACAAGCCTGCAGTTTTCGGGTGTGCATTATTGTGGTTGCTTGCGGGGTCCCTGCAGGCAGAGGTGCGCGTCCCGGTTGCACGGGACCTGCAGCAGGAGGGCAGTCAGGCGCAGACCCGGCAACTGCCGATCATGCTCACCTTCTCGGCAGATGAATGCAGCTACTGCGAGCTGCTGGAAGAGGATTTTCTGCAACCCATGCTGCTCAGTGGCGAATACGAGGACCGGGTCATCATCCGCAAGCTGATCCTTGATGACGGCTCAAGCGTCAGTGACTTTTCCGGCAAGGCAACAGAGGCAACCCGGATCTCGGACCGTTACCGGGTATTTGTCACGCCGACGATTTTATTCGTGGATAGCAAGGGCCGGGAACTGGCCGAACGCATTGTTGGAATCAACACCCCGGAATTGTATGGCGGCTACCTGGATGCCTGCGTGGACACGGCACTTGCCAGTATCAGGAACCCGGCCGCACTGGCAAACATGCACGGCTGCCGCCTGCAGCACCCGGCAAGCAGCTTCAGACCTGCAACGCCTTGACGAGCTGACGAATTTCAGCCGCGTGACGGCGGCTGACCTCAAGCATCTGCGCGATACCATCCAACTGCACCTGCGCACGGCCATCGGCGTCTTTCGTCATGCCGGTAATGTAGCGCTTTGCCACCAGCGCATTGCGATGAATACGCGCAAATTGTCCTGAAAACTCCTGCTCCAGTGCTTTCAGTGTTTCCTCGATCAACAACTGCGATTCTGCCGTACACACGGTCACATATTTCTGGTCGGCCTGAAAATAGCGAATCTCCTCCACCGCAATCAGTTGCAGGCTGCCGCGCACATTGGCGCAGATACGCTGTCGCTGCGCCGACCGGTTTTCAGCCTCCTGAAGAGAGGCCGCCTGTACACGCGTCAGCCGCCGCGCATGTTGCAGCGCCTCCACCAGACGCTCCTGCCGGACCGGCTTTAACAGGTAATCAACCGCATGGGTATCAAATGCCTGCAGCGCATAATCATTGTAGGCGGTGGTAAAAATAATGGCTGGCGGCTGTTCCAGCGACTGCAGATGCTGCGCCGCTTCCAGCCCATCCATGCCCGGCATGCGGATATCCATCAGTAAAATATCCGGCTCGGCCTGTTCAGCCAGTGCCAGCGCCTCGGTACCATTGGCGGCATCACCGCAACTGGTATAGCCGTCTATGGCATCCAGCATCGCCCGCAGGCGTGCGCGCGCCGGTGCTTCATCATCGACGATCAGAACCTTCATGACCCGGCTGTTTCCGGAAAGTGCATGACGATCTTATACACGCCCGCCGTCAGCGTTGACACCAGATCGGCACTGTCACCGAAGATAATCTGCAATCGCTGCCGGATGTTTTCCTGGGCGATACGGTTTCCGGCCTGCTGCTCACCATTATCTTCAGTGGCCACCGGATTACTGATGGCAATCGTCACCCGGCCGTCATGACAACTGCCATCGACATGAATAGTGCCCCCCTCGGGCAATCGCTCAATGCCATGGTAAATCGCATTCTCCAGCAACGGCTGCAGTATCAGTGGTGGCAACACGGTCGTGGGTGGCACACCGTCCATATTCCATTCCACCGACAAACGCTCACCGAGACGCAATGCCTCGATACCGAGATAGCGCTGCGCCAGTATCAATTCTTCTGCCAGCGTCGCCTGCTGGTGCGTATTATTCAGCGAGGCGCGGAACAGGTCTGACAGGTCCTCGATGGCTGTCTCGGCCTTTTCCGGTGCCGAGCGCGTCAATGCCGCGATGGTGTTCATGCTGTTAAAAAGAAAGTGTGGACGAATACGCGCCTGCAGCGCCTGTATGCGTGCGCGCGCCTCGGCCTTTAATTGCTGCCGCCACTGGAATTGCACATACAAATAACGCAGCACAATGGCGGCAATCACGGTACTGATCGTCAGATTACGCAGCAAAAAAGTCGCATGCCGGTCAACGGTAATTTCCGGAAACAGGGTACTCGTGAGCATCAGCCAGAAGGCCAGCTCACTGACCACCGCCGTCACCAGCAACACCAGCAGATAACTTGCAGCCGCCGCAACCCGGTTGCCCATACGCGCCAGCATTGGCCGGGACACACACAGTACTGCCGCACTGGTGAGAGCGATCCACTGCATAAACAGCGAGATCAATCCGAGGCTACCCCAGGCATTCTCCATGACGCCAGGACTCACCAGCGTCAGGATGAACGCCAGCAATTCCGCAATCACCACCACCGCAAACACCATGCGCACATCACAGAAGCTTGGCAGAAAGAACGATTCAACCGTTTCGATACCGCTGTATTCCACTGGCTGCTGTTTGCTCATTTTTGCAGTTTCAACCCTGCCATCCCGGCATGCAAGTGTCGCCAGCAACCCTGCCGGAAGCAGCCAGCAGCAAACTGTCCGGCGAACGCAAAGCCAACCCGGATTGGTTATACTGCGGCAAAACAGGACTGATGGTTAGCAACATGACAGACGACGACGGTTCAAAAAAGCTCTGGGGCGGACGGTTCACAGAATCGACCGATGCCTTCGTGGAGGACTTTACCGCCTCGATTGACTTCGACCAGCGGCTGTATAGCTACGATATCGCCGGCTCGATCGCACATGCCAGCATGCTGGCCCACACCGGCATCATTACGGCAGATGAGTGCAGCGCCATTGTCGCCGGCCTTGAAGGCATCCAGGCTGACATCGAGCAGGGTGATTTTGGCTGGTCGGTAGCGCTTGAGGATATTCATATGAATATCGAGGCCAGATTGATCGAACGCATCGGTGAAACCGGCAAAAAACTCCATACCGGCCGCTCGCGCAATGACCAGGTCGCCACCGACCTGCGCCTGTATCTGCGTGATGAAATCGATGTCCTGTGCGCATCCCTCACCCGGCTGCAAACCGCCCTGGTCGATATGGCGACACGTGAGGCCGACACCATCATGCCCGGTTTTACGCACCTGCAGGTCGCGATGCCCGTCAGTTTCGGGCACCACATGCTGGCCTGGGAAGCAATGCTGGATCGTGACCATCAGCGCTTGCTCGACTGCCGCAAACGGGTGAATGTCATGCCTTTGGGCGCAGCGGCACTGGCAGGCACCAGTTTCCCCATTGACCGGTCATACACAGCAAGGCTGCTGGATTTCGACACACCAGCCGCTAACTCGCTGGACGCAGTCAGTGACCGGGATTTTGTGATTGAATTTTGTGCGGCTGCGTCCATGATCATGATGCATCTGTCCCGGTTTTCCGAGGAACTGATACTCTGGTCATCGGCACAATTTGACTTTATTGAACTGCCAGACCGCTTCTGCACCGGCTCCAGCATCATGCCACAGAAGAAAAACCCGGATGTCCCGGAACTGGTCCGCGGCAAGAGCGGCCGGGTCACCGGCCACCTGCTCAGCCTGCTGATGTTGATGAAAAGCCAGCCGCTGGCCTATAACAAGGATAATCAGGAAGACAAGGAACCCCTGTTCGATACCGTTGACACCCTCAGCGGCTCACTGCGGGTATTCGGCGACATGATGCCGGCCGTGGAAATCAAGCATGCCAACATGAAAGCCGCGGCAAAACAGGGCTTCTCCACGGCGACGGATCTGGCTGACTATCTTGTTCGCAAGGGCATCGCCTTTCGGGACGCGCATGAAATTGTCGGTCGCGCCGTGCGCCATGGCGTCGAAACCGGCAAGGACCTGTCAGCCATGACGCTGGATGAACTGCAAACCTTTTCAGCGGTTATCAGCGATGACGTGTTCGCGGTGCTGACACTGGAAGGTTCCATGGCCGCACGCAATCATATGGGAGGCACTGCTCCCGCGCAGGTTCGTGAAGCCGCCAGCGCTGCCCGTGAACGCCTCGGCAAACGCTGGCAACCATTCAAGCAGCCTGTGGACAGACCGCTATAGATTGTCTGCAACCTCATATAAAACCTGTCTCCGGAGCCAATCTGATCGATGCATGAAACCACATTACAAACAGCGCACGCGCTGCTGGACAACTGCCCGCTGGCGCTGCTGCTGGTCTCGGAAAGCGGCGACATCCGTGGTTTTAACCGGGCATTCAGGACACTCGTGGGTGACGCGGCCGACACACTGATGGACGCATCACAGCCTGACGGCTTGATTACACCGTTGCTGGGACCCGGCACCCTGATCAACTGGGTCATGCCGGACGGCGATGAACGCTGGCTGGCAGTCACGATAACAGACATTGAGGATACGCCGGAGGTTACCGCGCACTTCTTTACAGATGTCACTGAAAAATTGCGTTTTAAAAAAGAACGCGACACCTTGCAGGCCAGGCTCGCTGAAGAATCCCTCAAGGATTCCAGTCTCCCCAGCCTGCTGAGCCGCTATGGAATACAGGTTTCCCTCGAACCGATGGTGTCACGCAGCCGCCGTTATAACACGCCGCTGTCTATCTTCACCATGAGCATCGAAACCGCCGGTGATCGCGACAAAACCCTCAGGAATATTGTCACCCTGCTAAGCGACCAGACCCGCTGGGCGGATCTGCTGGGTTGCAATGAACACCATGATTTCATTATGGTTCTGCAGGAAACCACGCAGGACTCGGCGCTTGTTCTGGTGGATAAACTGGCCGCACACATCGAACGCATCAATGAAACCGCTGACAACCCGGTGGTCGCCTGCTTTGGCGTCACCCAGTGCCAGAAAAACGATGACGCAGCTTCCATGCTGGAGCGCGCCGAGTCTGCCCTGGTAGAAGCGCGCCGCAACGACAGCGGCACATCCATCGCTATCTGACAGCAGTGCTGCCGGCTGACCGTCAGCCTGCCTGCGGCGCCAGCCGCTGTACCAGCCAGTCGCGTATATCCCGCACCTCATCAGGACAGACAGCATGCTGCATCGGGTAGCTGTGCCACGCGACACGGTAACCCTGCTGCTGCAGAACCTCACGGGATTGCTCTGCCATTGACAAGGGCACCACTGGATCCCGGGTACCATGAGCCATCATGATCGGAATCCGGTCATTCACGGCTGCATGTTCTGCGGCCAGTGCATCGGGCTGCAGCAAGTAGCTCGACAGCGCCAGGATGCCCGCCAGGGGTTGCGGGTAGCGCAGTCCGGTGTGCAGCACGATTGCACCACCCTGCGAAAAACCGGCCAGCAGAATGTTCTCTGCCGGGATACCGGACTCGATTTCACGCCGGATCAGCGCCTGCAACTGCTGTTCTGATTCACAAATACCGGCACTGTCCTGGCCGCGGTTGAAATCCTGCGCAACAATGTCGTACCAGGCCGGCATCACACTGCCGCCGTTAATGGTCACCGGCCGCCGCGGCGCGTGCGGCAGCACCACGCGCACACCTAACGCATCCACCAGCCCGAGTTGCGGAATCAGCGGCTCGAAATCATGTCCGTCCGCACCCAGGCCATGCAGCCAGATAATGCAGGCGCGTGGCGTACCCGCAGGGTTGATTTCAACGGCATCCAGTAATGCTTCACTCATGGAGTTCAGTATGCCCTGTTGGCATTGGGTTTGCTGCACTCTCACCGTATACTGACGGCACTTTATACGGACAGACCCATGCGAGACCGTCAAATACCCTCACTGTTGCTCTGCACACTGCTGCTGGCGGGCTGTGGTCAAACCGGCCCGTTGTACCTGCCTGAGCCTGAACCAGCACCAGCACCAGCACCAACACCAGCACCAGCATCTGAACAGGAACCGGACGCAAAACCGGCACCGGACACCTGAGCCTCGCCACATGGATCACTTCCACACTAAAAACGGCCACATGCAGGCCGAGCAGGTCGACCTTGCAGAGATCGCCGCACGCTACGGCACTCCCTGTTATGTCTATTCGCGCGCCACACTGGAACGCCACTGGCGCGTCTTTGACGAGGCTCTCGCCAGTCATCCACACCTCATCTGTTATGCGGTCAAGGCCAACTCCAGCCTGGCGGTACTGCAGGTGCTGGCCCGGCTGGGTTCGGGCTTCGATATTGTTTCCGAGGGTGAGCTTGAACGGGTGCTGGCGGCTGGCGGCGACCCGTCACGCATTGTCTTTTCCGGTGTCGGTAAGCGCCCCGCGGAAATGCGCCGCGCACTGGCGGCCGGTATTCGCTGCTTTAACGTTGAGTCAGAACCGGAACTGCTGCGGTTAAACGATGTGGCGGCAACAACCGGCCATCGCGCCCCGGTATCCTTGCGCGTCAACCCCGATGTCGATGCCAGGACACACCCGTACATTTCCACCGGTTTGCGGGACAACAAATTTGGCATCAGTGTCGAGACGGCGCTGGATGCATACCAGCGTGCCGCCGGGCTGCCGCATATTGATGTCAACGGCATCGACTGCCACATCGGCTCGCAACTCACCGAGATAGCACCGTTTGTGGATGCCCTGGACCGGGTACTTGAGCTGGTCGACCGCCTGCAGGCGGCAGGCATTGCACTAACGCACATCGACCTCGGCGGTGGCCTCGGCATACCCTACCAGCAGGGTGACCAGCCACCATTACCGGATACCTATGCCCGGGCATTGCTGGAACGCATGTCGGGCCGTCCACAGGAATTGTTGCTGGAACCGGGTCGCGCCATTGCCGGCAATGCCGGTATCCTGCTGACACGCGTGGAATTTCTGAAACATACCGACCACAAAAACTTTGCCATCGTGGATGCCGCCATGAATGACCTGCAGCGTCCGGCTCTCTACGATGCCTGGCACGATATCGTGCCTGTACAGCCGCGCGAGACGGCGACTACCCGCTATGACATCGTCGGCCCAATCTGCGAAACCGGCGATTTCCTCGGCAAGGACCGCGACCTGGCGCTGGCAGAAGGCGACCTGCTGGCGGTGCGTTCCGCGGGTGCCTATGGCTTTACCATGAGCTCCAACTACAATTCCCGACCACGTGCGGCAGAGGTGATGGTGGATGGTGCGCAGGCGCATGCCATCCGCGACCGCGAAACACTCGATGACCTTTACCGGCACGAACACCTGCTGCCGCTGTAGACCATGATGCTCGAATTCACCAAGATGCACGGCCTCGGCAACGACTTTGTGGTGATGGATGCCATTAACCAGTCCGTATTCCTGACAGCTGAGCAAATTCAACAGCTGGCGGACCGTCACCTGGGTATCGGCTTTGATCAGCTGTTGCTGGTAGAGGGTGCGACCACGTCGAGCGCCGATTTTCGTTACCGAATCTACAATGCCGATGGTGGTGAAGTCGGCCAATGCGGCAACGGTGCCCGCTGCTTCATGCAGTTTGTGCATGAACGCGGACTCACCCAAAAGGCCACACTGCAGGTAGAAACGGCCGGCGGCCCGCTGCAACTTAGCCGCGCAGCGGACGGACAGGTGACTGTCGATATGGGCATACCGCGGCTGGAACCGACCGAAATTCCGTTTCTTGCAGCTGCCCGTGATGTCACTTATCCCATTGAAGTAAATAACATTTCACTGGAAATTGCGGCCATCTCCATGGGTAACCCGCATGCCGTTTTACTGGTCGATGCGGTTGACCGTGCGCCCGTCGCGGAGCTCGGCCCGGCGATCGAGCGCCATCCGCGCTTTCCGGAACGGGTTAATGTCGGCTTCATGGAGATCGTGGATGCTGACACCATCCGCCTGCGGGTCTATGAACGCGGCGCAGGAGAAACGCTGGCGTGCGGCAGTGGTGCCTGCGCAGCCGTGGTCGCGGGGCGCCTGCAGGAACGCCTGTCAGCGCACGTCAAAGTACTCCTGAACGGCGGTGAACTTGTGGTAAGCTGGCCCGGAGAAGGGCAGCCGGTGCTGATGACCGGGCCCGCCACGACGGTCTACCAGGGGCGCATTGAACTATGACAACCTCCCAGCAAACTCAATCACCTGCACTGCCCCTGGAAGAAAAAACAGTCGCTGACTATCTGCGCGACAACCCCGAATTCTTTCAAAACAATGCCAGCCTGCTGGCGTCCCTGCAGATCCCGCATGCAGTCGGTCCCGCGGTATCGCTGGTTGAACATCAGGTCAAGGTGCTGCGCGACCAGAACAGCCAGCTGAAGCGCAAGTTGATGGACCTGGTCCACGTGGCACGCGACAACAACCGTTTGAATGAGCGCATGCACCAGCTGACCCTGGGCCTGATCAATGCGAACTCGCTGGAAGCCCTGCTGGATACACTGCGCGAAAATCTGCTGGTCGAATTCAAGGCCGACACGGTCACCATGCGCCTGGCCGCCTTGCCGGAAGCGCGGGCGCGCGAATGCGCAGTCGATATCTTCGATGCGGAATCCAGGGAGCTGGCCCATTTCGAAGCCTTCCTGAAATCATCCCGACCACAGTGTGGCCGCTTTAAACAGGAACAGCTGCAATACCTGTTTGGTGACCAGGCGCAGGCCATTGAGTCCGTGGCACTGATTCCACTGGGCACAAAAACCTCTCTCGGCCTGCTGGCCATTGGCAGCCGCGAAGCCAGTCGCTTCCATCCCGGCATGGGCACCCTGTTCCTGACCCATCTCGGTGAATTAACCGGTCTGTTGCTGACCGATCACCTCGCCACGGACACCCCGACATCCTGAAGGAGTACCGTGGCGCACACCGCCCAGCACTGGATAGACCGCTTTCTGCATCACTTGCAGACCGAGAGGCGCCTCTCGGCCAATACCTGCAAACATTATCAGCGCGACCTGGATGAACTGCATGGCTGGTGCAAGGCGGCCGGTATTAGTGACTGGCGCTCGCTCGACACCCACCAGGTACGACAATATGCAGCCCGGTGTCACCGGCGCGGGTTAAGCGGGCGCAGTATTCAGCGGCGCCTGTCGGCACTGCGCACCTTCTATAATTACCTGTTGCGCGAACAGCAGGTGTCTCTGAATCCCGGTCTGGACGTGCGTGCACCCAGGTCAGAGCAGCATCTTCCGGATACCCTCAATGTGGACGACATCGCCCGGCTGCTGAACGTCAGCCGCAGGGATTCGCTGGCGCTGCGGGATCTTGCCATGCTGGAACTGATGTATTCATCCGGCCTGCGCCTTGCGGAACTGGTGGCGCTGAATGACGGCGATGTAGATTTCAAAGAGCGGGTAGTACGGGTAACCGGCAAGGGCGCGAAAACACGGCTGCTGCCGGTGGGGAGCAAGGCCATATCGGCCTTACAGGCATGGATGCATGTACGCGCCCGGCAACCGCAAGGCACGGAAACAGCCATCTTTACCGGGCGTGGCGGAAAACGGCTGAGTGCGCGCAGCGTTCAACAACGCGTCAAAGACTGGGCACGCCGCCAGGGCATTCCCGGGAACGTCCATCCGCACACCCTGCGACATTCCTTCGCCAGCCACCTGCTGGAATCCAGCGGTGACCTGCGCGCGGTGCAGGAACTGCTCGGCCATGCTGACATCAGCACCACCCAGATCTACACCCACCTCGACTTCCAGCACCTCGCACAGGTGTATGACAGCGCACATCCGCGGGCGCGTAAATCAAAATAGCGGTAGGAGCGGACCTTGTCCGCGATGGTTTTTTATACACCGCAATCGCGGACAAGGTCCGCCCCTACGCTTTTCGGATCCACGGTGAAATTCTGCCCCCGTTAATAAAACCCCTTTTAATTCAGCCTGATTGACCCCATCGTATGGTGTACAATCGGACGCCCTTTTTTGGAGACAAGCGTGTGGAACAGTTTCGCGGCACAACCATCCTGTCGGTACGGCGCAATAATACTGTCGTCATTGGCGGCGACGGCCAGGTAACCATGGGCAACACCATCATGAAGGGTAATGCCTGCAAGGTTCGCCGCCTCTATAATGACCGGGTAATCGCGGGTTTTGCCGGCGGCACTGCCGATGCGTTCACGCTGTTCGAGCTGTTCGAAGGCAAGCTGGAAGAACACAGTGGCCAGCTGACGCGCGCCGCAGTGGAACTGGCCAAGGACTGGCGTACCAACAAAATGCTGCGCAATCTGGAAGCCCTGCTGGCAGTTGCCGACAAGGAAACCTCGCTGATTATCAGCGGCAATGGCGATGTCATCGAACCGGAAAATTCGCTAATGGCGATCGGCTCTGGCGGACCCTACGCGCAGGCCGCTGCCCGGGCATTGCTTGAAAACAGCGAGCTGGATGCGCGCACTATCACCGAACGGGCTCTCGGGATTGCAGCGGATATCTGTATCTACACCAACCGGCAACGAACGATCGAAGAGCTGTCGACTTAGAAGCCTGAAATACCATTAAATATCTCTTTAATTCATTAAAACTCACTATTTGAAGCCAAAATGTCTGAAATGACCCCCAGAGAAATTGTCCAGGAACTGGACAAGCACATCATCGGCCAGGATGCTGCCAAGCGCGCCGTTGCCATTGCCTTGCGCAACCGCTGGCGCCGCATGCAGGTGAATGAACCCCTGCGCGCCGAGATCACGCCCAAGAATATCCTCATGATCGGGCCAACCGGTGTTGGCAAAACCGAGATTGCGCGGCGCCTGGCACGGCTGGCGAACGCACCTTTCATCAAGGTCGAAGCCACCAAGTTTACCGAGGTCGGCTATGTCGGCCGCGATGTGGAGTCCATCGTCCGCGACCTGGCAGATGCCGCCATCAAACTGGTGCGCGAAACGGCCATGGCCAAGGTCGGCCACCGGGCGGAAGATGCCGCGGAAGACCGCATACTGGACGCCCTGTTACCGGCACCAAAGAGCATGGCGCCGGATGATGACAGCAGTGCCGGCTCGGAAACCC
>DAOVVG010000030.1 GCA_030632175.1 Gammaproteobacteria bacterium | reverse complement strand
CGGTAGCGAAGTTGCAGCTCACCGGCGGTTCCAGTTCATGCGCGAGTCTAGCGGAAAATCCACACAGAACAAAACCTTTTATGGATTTCCGCGGCCGCCATATATACGTTTGTGGTACAGTATATTTGATATACATTTTCAGAATCGTGACGGCAATCACATGGCTATCCTCAATATCCTGCACTTCCCCGACCCGCGTCTGCGCAAGGACGCCCAACCTGTTGAAGCGGTGGACGACACCATCCGCAAACTGGCGGATGACATGCTGGAGACCATGTATGCAGCGCCAGGCATCGGATTGGCGGCTACCCAGGTCAATGTAGACAAACGGGTCATTGTCATTGATATATCGGAAGAAAAGGACCAGCCTTTATACTTGATTAACCCGGAAATCATCGAACTGGCCGGTGTCGAGGAAATGGAGGAGGGTTGTCTCTCCGTTCCCGGTGTTTATGAGATGGTGCAACGCGCCGACCAGGCCCGTGTTCGCGCGCTGGGTCGTGACGGAAAAGCCTTTGAAATGGAGGCAAACGAGCTGCTGGCCGTGTGTATTCAGCATGAAATCGATCATCTTGATGGCAAGCTGTTTGTTGATTATCTTTCACCGCTCAAGCGTAGCAGGATCAGGAAAAAGCTCGAAAAAGAACAACGCCAGTCAGCCCCGGAACCTGCCGAGTCACCTGACATGCGGGTTATCTGACCCTGCCTGTATCCAGTCGTCCAGAATACTGCCAAGAGCATGAATATTGTATTTGCCGGCACGCCGGACTTCTCTGTGCCCGCGTTACAGGCACTGCTGGACAGCACACACGACGTCATCGCGGTGTATACCCAGCCGGACCGGCCTTCCGGTCGTGGGCGCAAGACCACCGCCAGTCCTGTGAAACAGCTGGCCCTGCAGTATGACGTGCCGGTCTATCAGCCAGACTCATTGAAGCCAGAGACAGCACAGCAGGAGCTTGCAGCGCTGCAACCGGATTTGATGGTGGTTATCGCTTATGGCCTGATATTGCCGTCCGCGGTGCTGGCGATACCACGCCTGGGGTGCGTCAACGTGCACGCATCGTTGCTGCCACGCTGGCGCGGTGCGGCACCGATTCAGCGCGCTATCCTGGCCGGCGATACCGGGACCGGTGTCTGCCTGATGCAGATGGATGCCGGACTGGATACCGGGCCGGTACTCGCCTGTGCGGCGTGCCCGATCGAGACAGGCGATACCGCTAGCCGCCTGCACGACAGGTTGGCGCAACAGGGTGCGCAATTGCTGTCAGACAAGCTCGATGCCATTGAGCGTGGTGAGCTTGAACCCCGGCAGCAGGATGAAGCACTTGCCTGCTATGCCCGCAAGCTGGAAAAATCAGAGGCGCGTATTGACTGGGGTACTCCTGCGGCCGAGATTATGCGTCGCATTCGGGCATTTAACGCATGGCCCGTTGCAGAAACACGTTATGGTGGTCGTCAACTGAGAATCTGGGATGCGCGGTTTATTGCAGGTGATGCAGATGCGTTGCCGGGTACGGTGCTGTCGGCCGACAAGGACGGTATCGAGGTTGCCTGTGGTAAAGACCGCCTGCAGATGCTTGAGCTGCAACTGCCGGGTGGGCGTGCTGTCACTGCCAGCGAGTTTATCAATGCACATGTTATTACCGGTGTGCGTCTTGATGACGCCTAGCACCTTTCATGTGATTCTGACATGACAGCGGATGCGCGTGCCTGTGCTGCCCGAGTGCTGTCGCAGGTAATATCAGACGGACGTTCACTGTCCGAGGCGTTGCCTGCAGTGGTGCAGGTACTGACGGATGCGCGCCAGCGTGCGCTGGTGCAGGAGTTGTCCTACGGAACGCTGCGCTGGTTTTACCGGCTGGATGCGCTGTTGCAGCGGTTGTTGAAAAAGCCACTGAAGCAACGCGATGCCGACGTGCGCTGTGTACTGTTGCTTGGCCTGTACCAGCTGGATCAGCTGGCAATGCCGCAACGGGTTGCCGTCAATGAAACGGTACAGGCGACCCATGCGCTGAACAAGCAATGGGCGAGCGGCCTGGTGAATGCCGTGTTACGTAATTACCAGCGCCAGGCGGCGCAGCTGCATGAGGTCATTGTGGCTGAGCCGGTCGCCCGCTTTGCGCATCCCGCGTGGCTGATTGAACAACTGCAATCTGACTGGCCGCGTGACTGGGAGCGTATATTGACTGCCAATAATGCCAGGCCGCCCTTTAGCCTGCGCGTGAACAGACAGAGAGTGACGCGTACGGAATACATGGAAACGCTGACAGGCCAGTCACTGCAGGCGCAACCGCTGGACTACGTGGACGCGGGTATCCGGCTGGACAAGCCGGTGCCGGTAGATGCCCTGCCCGGATTTGCCGAGGGCTATATATCAGTGCAGGATGGCGCGGCGCAGCTGGCGGCCGGGTTACTTGACCTGCAACCGGGGCAGCGGGTACTGGATGCCTGTGCTGCACCGGGGGGTAAAACTGCGCATATACTGGAATCGGAGCCGGCGCTGGCGCAGGTTACCGCGGTTGATGTCGAGGCACGCCGTCTGGCGCGCATCAGCGAGAATTTGTCGCGCTTGTCGCTGGGCGCCAACCTGGTGCAGGGTGATGCCGGGGCAACTGCCAGCTGGTGGGACGGCCAGGGCTATGATCGTATATTGCTGGATGTGCCGTGCTCTGCGACCGGTGTGATACGGCGACACCCGGACATCAAGTTGTTGCGCAGGGCGGGCGACATTGCTGCACTGGTGTCGGTGCAGGCACAGTTGCTGCAGGCCATGTGGCCCTTGTTGTCGTCTGGCGGTATGCTTTTGTACTGTACCTGTTCTGTGTTGAAGGACGAAAACAGCGCCCAGATTGGCCGTTTTCTGGAAACACACGCAGACGCAGCCGAGGTGCCGATAGCAGCGGACTGGGGACGGGAATGCCGACATGGCAGGCAGATTTTCCCGGGTGAGAATGAAATGGATGGATTTTACTTTGCATGTTTAACCAGGACCGCCTGACCGGGCAGCTGCCCGCTGTTGCTGCTACCGGGCCATCACGATGCCTGACAGCACTGCTGTTGCTGGTCCTTGCCTGTTGCGTTCCTCCCCAGGTATTTGCCGCTGATCCCGGTGTTTTTCAGCTCGAAGATGCGCATACCTGGCGCACCGGCGATGGCGATTTTCTGGGCGCCCAGTTCCACATTACACTGAGTTCAGGTGCCAGCGAGGCCGTCAAAAACGGGGTTCCCCTGGTGTTTGAATTTCAGGTGCAGGTTGTTAACAAGCATGCCTGGTTCTGGGACACCGTTGAGATTGAATTGATACGGTATCGACAGCTCCAGTACCACGCACTCAGCGAGAGTTATCAGGTAAAAGACATCTCTGCCGGCACCCAGGGCAACTACCGTCGACTGGATGATGCCTTGCGGGCGGCTGGAAATATTCAAAGTCTGTTGTTGTCCGGGCAGATGCTCGATCCTGATCTGAATTACGAGATTCGACTGCGCGCCAGCCTGGATATCGAATCGCTCCCGACTCCGGTGCGGCTGATTGCCTATGTGTCGTCTGCGTGGGATATGGTGAGCAAGTGGTATTCATGGCCGCTGGTTCGTTAAAACGCAGCAGCTTCGGCATGTTGCCGATGCTGGTCCTGTTTGTGCTCCTGCTGGTGTCGCTTTACTTCCTTGGCGACGCAACCGACAATTCGGAGCACTTTGGCCAGATGTATTCAGTGCTGCTGATCATCAATGCGGCAGCACTGATATTGCTTGGTGCGCTGGTGGTTGCCAATATCTTCACGCTGATTCGGCAGCAGCGTATGAATGCTGCCGGTGCGCGTATGACCAGCCGACTGGTTGTCATGTTTGTGGTGCTGTCGATTGTGCCGGTTTCGGTGGTGTACTATTTTTCCCTGCAGTTTCTGCATCGTGGTATCGACAGCTGGTTTGATGTGCGCATCGAAAGGGGGCTGGATGATGCGCTCGATCTGAGCAGGGCTGCGCTGGATGTAAAGCTGCACGATGTGCTCAATGTGACCATCCGTATGGCGGAAGACCTTTCCAGCGAGCCTGCCGCGACCCTGCCGCTGACGCTTTATGACCACCGGGTAAGAAGCGGTGCTGCTGAGCTGACCCTGATTGGCGGTGACGGCCGCATTGTTGCTTCCAGCCTGTCAGACCTGACAGAGATTATTCCCAATCAGCCGCCAAGCGAGATGCTGGTGCTGATGCGTAACCGGCAGCATTACATCGGACTCGATCCGATCGGCGAAAGTGGCTTGTATGTGCGGGCGCTGGTACCGGTGTTGTCATCCCGTTCGGACAGTGAGGTTTATACCTTGCAGGCACTGTACGAGGTCTCCGAACGTTTCAGTGAACTGGCCGAAGGTGTGCAATCAGCCTATACACGTTACAATGAATTGACCTATCTGCGTACACCGCTCAAATTCAGTTATACACTCACCCTGTCAATCGTGCTGGTGCTGAGCCTGCTGGCGGCTATCTGGGCAGCCTTTCATTCAGCACGTCGACTGGTTGCTCCGGTGCGCGATCTGGCTGAAGCAACGCATGCTGTTGCCGAGGGTGATTACAGCAAGCGTCTGGCGGTCGCCAGCGATGACGAACTGGGTTTTCTGGCGCGTTCATTCAATGATATGACGCGCCGCCTTGCCAAATCACGGGAAGAGGCATTTCGCGGGCGGCAGCAAATAGAAGGTCAGCGGGCCTACCTTGAGGCGGTGCTGGCAAATTTGTCATCGGGTGTTATCAGTATGGGCGCAGATACGGTACTGCGTGCCGTCAATCGAAGCGCACAGCACAATCTTGATATTGATGTTGAACGGTATCTGGGCCGGGAATTGTCAGAGCTGGCGGCTGATCATGTGTTTCTCAAGCCTTTTGTTGAGGTGGTCATGAGACACCGTGAGCAGGGTGACACATCCTGGCAGGAAGAGGTTTCGCTGTTTGGCAAGAGTGGCCGCCAGGTGTTTATGTGCCGGGGTACAGTGTTGGAAGCCTCGGGCAAGCGTGGTGGTGGCGTGGTGATTGTTTTTGATGATGTTACAGCGCTGATTCAGGCACAGCGTGATGCCGCCTGGGGTGAGGTGGCGCGTCGTCTGGCACATGAGATCAAGAACCCGTTAACTCCGATTCAGCTGTCTGCCGAACGTTTGCGACGCCGCTACTTGCAGCGTATGGATGCTGATGAGGCCGAGGTGCTTGATCGCGCAACGCACACTATTGTTAACCAGGTGGATGCCATGAAGAAGATGGTTGATGCCTTCAGTGAATATGCACGCGTTCCGCAGATCAGCCTGAAGCACATGGACCTCAATCAGCTGGTCAGGGAGGTGCTGGATCTGTACCGCAGCAGTGAACTGAAGACCAGGATCCTGGAGGATCTGGCCCCTGGTGATGCGTGCATTGAGGGTGATAGCGGACGTCTGCGGCAATTGCTGCACAATCTTCTGAAGAATGCGCTGGAGGCTGTCAGGGAGACACCGGATTCCTGCATAACTGTTTCAACCCGACTGGTTACTGCAGAGGGTCTGGACCAGATTGAGTTGTGCATTGATGATAATGGTCCCGGCATTGGCCAGGCTGTGTTGGAAAATATTTTTGAGCCCTACGTTTCTACCAAGCCAAAAGGCAGCGGTCTGGGGATGGCTATTGTCAAGAAAATTGTCGAGGAACATGGCGGAACAATCAGTGCCGGTACCCGTGAAGCCGGTGGTGCGCAGATCCGGATTCGGTTGATGCTTGTGGCAGAGGATTCAGAAAGTGAACCCGGGTCCGGTCAACAGGCATCCTCACGTGATGGTGGGGTATAATCTTTTCTGATGTTATGCCTGCATGTGCGGGCGATGGTATTTATATGAATCAGGCGCTGGGTATGACGGTACAGGCAGCATGACAGGACAGCATATTCTGGTAGTTGATGACGAGCCTGATATTCGCAGTCTTGTAAAAGACATTCTCGAGGATGAAGGTTATTCAGTCGTAATTGCCGAGGGTGGTGAGGCAGCGCGCAAGGCACGCCGTGCACGCCGTCCTGACCTGATCCTGCTTGATATCTGGATGGAGGATGTTGACGGCATCACCTTGTTGCGTGAATGGTCCGAAAGTGGCGCCCTGCCCTGCCCGGTCGTCATGATGTCCGGCCACGGTACCGTTGAAACAGCTGTTGAGGCGACCCGACTGGGGGCCTACGATTTTATTGAAAAACCGATCTCGCTTGCCAAGTTGTTGCTGACGGTTGAACGTGCCTTTGAAAGTGACCGTCTGCAGCGTGAAAATGTCAATTTGCGTGAACGTGTACAGCCTGTCATCGAACCGGTCGGTAAGTCACCCGTGATGTCGCAAATGCGTGAGCAGGCTCGCAAGATTGCACAGCATAACAGCTGGGTGCTGATCAGTGGTGAGGCCGGGTCGGGCAAGGGTACCTTTGCCCGTTACATACATGAACAGAGCGCGCGGCATGACGGCCCTTTTGTCGAGATCGCTGTTGGCTCAATGTCAGGAGAAAATTCGGCCGCTGAGTTGTTTGGTCAGGAGGACGGAGAAACAGTGCGTTATGGCCGGCTGGAGCAGGCCAACGGAGGAACCCTGTGTATTGGTGATATCGCCGACATGGATATGCAGACACAGACACGTCTGTTAAGCGTTTTCCAGACGCAATCCTTTACCCGGCTTGGTGGTAGCGAAGATGTTGAGGTTGATCTGCGCATTATCGCAACCACCCAGCGTAATCTTGAGGAGGAGGTCACAGCGGGCCGCTTCAGGGATGACCTGTTTTACCACTTGAACGTTGTTCCCCTGCAAATCCCTTCGTTGCGTGAGCATGCGGACGATGTACATGAGTTGCTGAATTTTTACATCGATTACCTGGTTACCCACGAACACTTGCCATACCGGCATTTTTCGGTGGCAGCGCAAAACAGGCTACGCAGCTATGACTGGCCCGGCAATATCCGTGAGTTGCGGAACCTGGTACAACGCTTGCTGATATTGGGCTCCGGTGAGGAAATCGAGGCCACTGAGGTTGAGCAGGCGATTACCGCACAACCGACGGCCAGCGTACACCAGGGAGCAGCTATGCCCTATGATTTGCCGCTGCGTGAGGCGCGCGAGTTGTTTGAAAAAAATTATCTGTTGCACCAGCTGGATGAAGTGGGCGGCAGTATTGGCAAGCTTGCCAAGCGGGTCGGTATGGAGCGAACTCACCTGTACAGGAAATTGCGTGCGCTGGGTATCGATCACAAGAAAGGTGCCGAGTAGCCATATCCGGACAGCAGCCGTCAGTCACAGGACGCTTTTTAGCAAGGCAGTTTTTACATGAAAATTATAATTCTGGGAGCCGGCCAGGTAGGTGCATCGGTCGCCGCCAATCTTGCCAGTGAGGCCAACGATATCACTGTCGTCGATGATGACGCGGCAGTTCTGCAGGATATGCAGGATCGTCTGGATATTCGTACGGTCGTCGGTTACGCCTCGCACCCTGATATCCTGGCGCAGGCAGGCGCTGATGATGCTGACATGATCATTGCGGTAACGCGCAGCGATGAAACCAACATGATCGCCTGCCAGGTTGCCTATACCCTGTTCCATACCCCGACGAAAATTGCGCGGGTTCGTTCGGTGGAGTACCTGAAATACCAGCGGCTGTTCGCCCAGGAAGCCTTGCCGGTCGACGTGCTGATCAGCCCGGAGCAGCTGGTAACAGATTACATACAGCGATTGATCGAGAACCCCGGTGCCTTGCAGGTGCTCGATTTTGCCGATGGCCGGGTGCAGTTGGTTGCGGTGCATGCCTATTACGGTGGCCCGCTGGTCGGGCACGAACTGCGTGATCTTAAAGAACACATGCCGGGAATCGACGCGCGTGTGGCATCAATATTTCGTCAGGGAAAACAGATTACACCGGAAGGCGACACCATAATCGAGGCGGATGATGAGGTGTTCTTTATTGCTGCCCGCAAGCACATTCGTGCGGTGATGGGTGAATTGCGCAAGAAGGACAAGCCGGTCAGACGGGTGATTCTTGCGGGTGGTGGCAATATCGGTCTGCGGCTTGCGTCGGCAATCGAGGGACGCAGTCAGGTCAAGATGATCGAGCGCAATGAAGAGCGTGCCAGGTCGCTGTCGGAAACGCTCGACAAGACTATTGTGCTGCTGGGTGATGCTGCCGATGAAGAGTTGCTGCTCGAGGAGAACATCGAAAACACCGATGTTTTCTGTGCGCTGACCAATGACGAGGAGGCGAACATCCTGTCAGCCATGTTGGCAAAACGCCTCGGTGCGCGCAAGGTTATGTCGCTGATCAACCGTGCGTCCTATGTCAATCTGGTGCAGAGTGGCACCATTGATGTCGCGATATCACCGCAGCAGGCGACCTTAGGTAGCCTGCTGACGCATGTACGGCGTGGTGATGTCGTGATGGTGCATTCATTGCGGCGTGGCGCTGCCGAGGCGATTGAGGCAGTGGCGCACGGTGATCGCAACAGTTCGAAGGTGGTGGGGCGCGCCATCGATGAGATCAAGCTGCCACGGGGCACCACGATTGTTGCAATTGTCCGTGGCGAAGAGGTCATTATTGCTCATCACGACACCGAGATTAATACCGATGATCACGTGATACTGTTTTTATCCGACAAAAAATGTATTCAGGAAGTTGAACGTTTGTTTCAGGTCGGCGTTACCTTTTTCTGACATGTTCCCCGGAATAATCGATCCTCATTATCTGCAGCGGGCCGTCATCTAGACAATGCACCTGTATTCGATTCTGCGTTTGCTGGGGCTGATGCTGATGCTGTTCAGTATTACCCTGCTTCCCACCGTCGCAGTATCCTGGTTATATCAGGATGGCCAGATGCTAATTTTTCTGGCAAGCGCATGTACCTGGTCGTTACTGGGTTGTGTGATGTGGCTGCCGGTTCGCCGTCACCGGGAGGAATTGCGGGTACGCGACGGCTTTTTGATTGTGGTGTTTTTCTGGCTGGTGCTGGGTTTTGCCGGGGCGCTGCCGCTGGCCCTGACTGCTCAGCCGGAGTTGTCGATAACTGACGCTGTTTTCGAGTCGTTCTCCGGGCTGACGACCACGGGTGCAACGGTGATATCACGCCTGGATGAGTTGCCGGCTTCCATTCTGTTTTACCGCCAGTTATTGCAGTGGCTCGGAGGTATGGGAATTATCGTGCTGGCCGTGGCCATCATGCCGATGCTGGGCGTTGGGGGCATGCAGCTTTACCGGGCAGAGACGCCCGGGCCGATGAAAGATACCAAGCTGACGCCACGCATTACCGAAACCGCCAAGGCGCTCTGGTATATCTACCTGACGCTGACCATTGCCTGTGCGTTGTGTTACTGGCTGGCGGGAATGAGTGGTTTTGATGCTATTGGCCATAGTTTCTCCACCATCGCGATTGGCGGATTTTCGACGCATGATCATAGTATCGGTTTTTTCGAAAGCACCAACATTGAGATGATCGCGGTTGTATTTATGTTGCTGGCGGGGATGAACTTTGCCCTGCATTTTGTTGCCTGGAGATCCAAGAGCCTGTGGGCGTATTTTCGGGACTCTGAATTAAAGGCTTACCTGATGGTGCTGTCGATAGTTACGGCTATCACGGTGAGTTACCTGTTTTACACAGATACGTTTATTTTTATGGATGATGCCTTGTATGCCGGCCTTTTTCAGGCCGTATCGATAGGTACCACCACCGGTTTCACTACCGCTGACTATTTTGACTGGCCCGGGTTCCTGCCGGTCATGCTGTTGTTTGCCAGTTTTATTGGCGGCTGTGCAGGTTCGACCGGTGGAGGTATGAAGGTGATCCGTTTTCTGCTGTTGCTCAAGCAGGGGCACAGGGAAACCATGCGGCTGATTCGGCCGAATGCGCAGATACCTGTAAAGGTAGGCGGCAAGCCGGTGCCGGACCGTGTGATCAATGCAGTCTGGGGTTTTTTCGCCGCCTATGTGGGCAGCTTTGTCATTATCATGCTGTTTCTGATGGCGACGGGGCTGGATCAGATTACGGCCTTTTCGGCGGTTGCTGCCTGTATGAATAATCTTGGTCCGGGGCTGGCCGGTGTCGGGGCCAATTATATTGACCTTAATGACCCGGCCAAGTGGGCGCTTACCTTTGCCATGATGCTGGGACGGCTCGAGATTTTTACCTTGTTGATTCTGTTTACCGGTGCATTCTGGAGACGCTAGCCGTGGGCATGGTTGAAAACCTGGAAGCCATGCTGGCCAGCGGTCAGGACAATGCACTGCTGCGTTTTACTCTCGGTAGCGCGCTCTTCAAAGAGGGTGATGCGTTGCGTGCTGTTGAACACCTGCGCACAGCTGTCGAGCTTGATCCGGGGTACTCGGCTGCCTGGAAGATTTACGGCAAGTCGCTGCAGTCACTGGATGAACCGGAGGCTGCGCGTGAGGCCTTTGAGACCGGGATAGCGGCGGCGACAAAAAAGGGTGACATACAGGCTGCGAAAGAGATGAGCGTTTTTCTCAAGCGTGTGCAAAAGGCAATCGATGCAGACATCTGAACTGTAAAGACCGGGACTGCGGATCTGTATTCAGTAAAGCGGTTCTTCGCCGGCCGGACGGGTGCGGAAACGACGATAACTCCATTGGTATTGTTCCGGGCATTCCCGTACACAATCCTCAACGGCCCTGTTGGTTGCCTTGACGGCTGCCGCGGTGTCTGCCGGGTTGGTGACGTCCGGTGTCTCCCGGAAATGCAGGTGATACCCGCGTCCCCAAGACAGTCGTTCACACCAGACAAAGATCACCGGCGTGTTGGATCTGGCGGCCATGCGTGCCAGTAGCACCATGCTGTAGGCGGGGGTGCCGAAGAACGGCGCAAATATACCTGCACCGGCGTGTGGTTCCTGATCGGGCAGCATGGCGATCGCTCGCCCTTGCCTGAGGGTTTTATAAAGCAGGCGTATATTTTGCGTGTTTGCCGGGACATAACGCCCGCCGAGCCGGCTGCGTGACGTGTTTACCAGTTGTTCCAGTCCGGATTTTCTGGGTGGACGGTACAGACAGGTGATGTTGAACCTGGCCGCACAGTACAGGCCTGCGCCTTCCCAGGCACCGAGATGTGGCGTTGCCAGGATGACGCCCCTGCCTTTTGTCAGTGCCTGCTCGACTATTTCATCGCCCTCTACGTGTTTTATCAGGCTTAAAGTCTGTTTACCGGGACGCAGCCACAAGGCGCCTGTTTCAAAAAGTGTCTTGCCGGTTTCTGCCAGGGAGTTGCGCATCAGTTTGCGTTGCTGTGCTGTGGAAAGTTCTGGCCAGCACAGGGCGATATTGGCGGCGGCGATTCTTTTCGTGCGGCAGGGTGTCAGGGAGAGACACCATCCCAAGCAGGTGCCCAGACCGTGAAGGATGGGTAGTGGAAACCATGCAAAGAAATACAGTGCCGACTTTATCAAGAGATTTTGAGTCATACTGATATAAATAACCACTCAGAAGATAATAATATCAATATTTATGCTATTAATACCCACATACGTAGTATTTAAATATTTATGGAGATATAAGACTATTTCTACTAAATATAATTAATATTGTGGGTATACGAACCAATATTACTCCTAATTTTCGTTTTATTGCTGTAGCCTTGGCGGTTCTTGGGTTGTTCAGCGTTGGCCGCGAGATATCGTGCCGGATAGTGTACTGTCTTCTGATCACAGTGGCTTGTGCCGATACCCAATGTGACCATGAGGATTTTCGATGAACCATGAAATCGCTTCGTTATCGCCACCGCAGGCTTTTGATTTTTTAAAGGAAAATCAAGTAGCTGTTCTTATTGATGTGCGCTCGAGCATGGAATTCCTGTTTGTGGGGCATGCCATGGGCAGTGTCCACGTTCCCTGGATAGACGAGCCGGACTGGGTCGTTAACCCTGATTTTATTACAGAAGTACGAAAAGTGATGCTGGGCGGGATTGGTGTGGGCGAGCATGAGGGTGATGCGCCGGTGGTGCTGATCTGTAGAAGTGGAAAACGTTCGCTGGAAGCAGGCAAGCTACTGTTAAATAATGGATTTACAGAGGTCTACAATGTCAGCGAGGGGTTTGAGGGGGCGCTGGATGAGAAGCATCATCGCAGCACTCAGGGTGGCTGGCGTTTTCACGGCCTGCCCTGGGAGCAGTGCTAATCATAAATTGACCCTAGTAGTACAGATAAATATACTCACAGATTCATACAAATAAATATCCAAGCGTTGTAATAACAAGATCTTTGGTACTTGTATTACGTAGCGAGGGTCAAAAGCTACGCCGGGAAAATTCCGGCAGCTACACGATCATTCCTTAAGCATCTTGCGATGTTGTGGAGTGTCCTTTGAGGAGAAATGTTATGTCTACTACAGCAGAGAACGTTCAGGATAATCCACAGCTGGACGCATGGCTTGATAAGAAGCTGGATGAAATGTTGCCGAAAAAACTGGAAGAGATTGAAACTTCCAAAACGCCTTCCATGTCCATTATTGCTACCAAGGGCACGCTGGACTGGGCTTACCCGCCGTTCATTCTTGCATCAACAGCTGCTGCGCTGGGCTGGGAAGTTGATGTGTTCTTTACCTTCTATGGCCTGTTGCTGCTGAAGAAAAACCTTGAAGCCCAGGTTTCCCCGCTGGGTAATCCGGCGATGCCGATGAAGATGCCGTTTGGTCCGAAGTGGTTTCAGGACTTTGACTGGCCGATGCCGAACCTGCTGATGGCAGGTGTACCCGGTTTCGAGAAGGTGGCCACCGGTCTGATGAAGAAGACTTTCAAGAACAAGGGTGTGGCTACCATTGAAGAACTGCGGGGCTTGTGTCTTGAGGCAGAGGTGAAGATGGTTGCCTGCCAGATGACCGTGGATGTGTTCGGTTTCGATCCCAGTGAGTTCATCCCGGAAGTCACCGATTTCGTGGGCGCAACCTCGTTCCTGCCGGTTGCCCAGAAGTCTGATGTTTGTCTGTTTATCTGATCTGCTTCAGATACAGTAAGTACCTCTTTACAGGGTTACTTGTGGACTGCGAAGGGCGTGCAATAGCACGCCCTTCGTTTTTCAGCAACGAATTACCCTGGCGTGCCATGCAACAACTTTCCCCCCCTGTTAAGCCCTGCCTGACACACGAGCTCCCGGTGATGGGCAGCCACCGGCTGTGCGTTGAAGAGTGCGGACGTACGGATGCAACGCTGCAGGTCGCCAACCGGTTCGCGCAGCGTTTCCGATGATTGGTTTGCTGCAACGTGTGCAGCGGGCGCATGTGGAAATTCACGGGGAGCGTATTGCTGAAATCGGCCCGGGTTTGCTGGTGCTGGTGGGTGTACAGCAGGGAGATAGCGAAATTGAAGCCACCCGGTTGCTGGAACGGTTGTTGGGTTACCGGGTGTTTGCGGACGCTGAAGGAAGAATGAACCTGAATATTTGTCAGGCAGGTGGTGGCCTGTTGCTGGTGCCGCAATTCACGCTGGCTGCAGATACCCGCAACGGCATGCGCCCCGGTTTTTCGACAGCCGCTGACCCGACGGAGGGGGAGCGTCTGTTTGATTGCTTGTTGCAGCAGGCCCGGCAACATTCCCTCAAGGTTGCCGCGGGGCAATTTGGAGCCGATATGCAGGTCTCATTGGTTAACGACGGCCCGGTTACTTTCTGGCTGGAGGTTAAACCTCGGCAGTAAACTGTTAATATGGTCTGGTGGTAGCCTGATGTGCCGCGAGGTGTGCAGGTTGCTGATTATTTATTGATTTGAGAAGGTGTTTTTTATGTCACAGCGGCAGGCGACAGTTGATCGCGATACTCTGGAGACGCGGATCAGCGTTTCCGTTAACCTTGATGGTTCCGGCAAGGCATCCTTTGATACCGGTTTGCCGTTTCTGGATCACATGCTTGATCAGGTGGCACGCCACGGCATGATGGATCTCGATATCAAGGCAAAGGGTGACCTGCACATAGACGCGCACCACACGGTTGAGGATATCGGGATCACGGTTGGACAGGCCATTTTCAAGGCGCTGGCTGATAAACGTGGTATTCGCCGTTACGGTCATGCTTACGTGCCGCTGGATGAAGCGCTGTCGCGCGTGGTTATCGATTTTTCCGGACGCCCCGGGCTGGAGTACCACGCGGTATTTCCGCGCGCACGCATTGGCGACTTTGATGTCGATCTGCTGCATGAATTTTTTCAGGGTTTTTGTAACCATGCGCTGGTAACAATGCATATTGATTGCCTGCGTGGTGAGAATGCACACCATATTGCTGAAACCATCTTCAAGGCATTCGGTCGTGCAGTGCGTATGGCGCTGGAGACAGATGCTGCAATGGGCGACCAGTTGCCTTCAACCAAGGGAAGCCTCTGATTTGATCCGGTGAAAGCCGGTTTGCCCGTGTATCTATCATGACTTCTGTTGCAATTATCGATTATGGCATGGGTAACCTGCATTCCATTGCCAAGGCACTGGAGCATGTTTCCGGCAAGCACCGTGTCATCGTGTCCAGTAGCCAGGAGCAGATTTTGTCTGCTGATCGTGTGGTCTTTCCCGGTGTCGGTGCCATCCGCGATTGCATGTCGGAGTTGAAGAAAACCGGTCTGGACGAGGTGGTCATCAGGGCTGCCGCTGACAGGCCGGTGCCGGGTGTTTGCCTGGGGATGCAGGCACTGCTGGATATGAGTGAAGAAAACGGGGGCACCGGTTGTCTGGGGCTGATTCCAGGAAAAGTTCTGCATTTTTCGAAAGATATGCATGAAGAAGGCAGTGGCGACCGGCTCAAGATCCCGCACATGGGCTGGAACCAGGTACAGCCGCAGCGCGAACATGCCATGTGGATGGACATCCCACCGAATAGCCGGTTCTATTTTGTACACAGCTACTACGCATCGCCGGATACTGCCGGTGATGTTGCTGCAACGACACCTTACGGGATTGAGTTTGCTTCTGTGATTGCGCGTGAAAATATTTTTGCGGTGCAGTTTCACCCGGAGAAGAGCCAGCATGCCGGGTTGCAACTGCTGTCAAACTTTGTTGGCTGGAATGGAGAGCCTTGACACATGTTGTTAATACCTGCGATTGATCTGAAAGACGGAAAATGCGTACGTCTGCGCCAGGGTCGTATGGACGACGAGACTGTTTTTGGTGATGACCCGGTAGCGGTGGCCGGACGCTGGGTTGAAGCAGGCGCGCGTCGCCTGCACATGGTAGACCTGAACGGCGCCTTTGCAGGCAAGCCGGTTAATGCTGCTGCCATCAGTGCTGTTGCGAAAGCTTTTCCTGACTTGCCTATTCAGGTCGGTGGCGGGATACGTGACGAGGAGACCGTGCAGGCCTATCTGGATGCCGGGGTGCAGTACGCTATTATTGGCACCAAGGCGGTCAGCGCGCCACATTTTGTTAACGATCTGTGTGTTGAATTTCCCGGACATATCATTGTTGGGCTGGATGCAAAAGATGGCAAGGTCGCGATTGATGGCTGGTCAAAGCTGTCACATCACTCGGCCATTGATATGGCGCAACGTTTTGAGGGCGATGGCGTGGAAGCGATTGTCTTTACGGATATAGGGCGTGACGGCATGATGACTGGCGTTAATGTCGAGTCTACCGTCGAGCTTGCACAGGCAGTTCGTATACCGGTGATCGCCTCCGGCGGAATCACCAGTATTGAGGATATCCAGGCGCTGTGCAGTGTGGCTGACGAAGGAATTATCGGGGCCATTACCGGTCGGGCAATATACGAGGGCACGCTTGATCTGGCCGAGGCGCAAAAGCTTGCTGACACCTTGTGTGGGTCGCAGGCGGGCTGAGACAGGCTATGGGTCTTGCCAAGCGAATCATACCCTGCCTCGATGTTGATGCCGGCCGTGTCGTCAAGGGTGTACAGTTTGTCGATATACGTGATGCGGGAGATCCGGTAGAGATTGCAAGGCGCTATGACAAGGAAGGCGCCGATGAGCTGACCTTTCTTGATATAACGGCCAGCTCGGACCAGCGCGATACCATGGTGCATGTGGTTGAACAGGTGGCGGGTGAGGTCTTTATCCCGCTTACGGTGGGTGGCGGTATTCGCGAGGTTGCAGATATACGTCGTATGTTAAATGCCGGCGCAGATAAAGTAGGTAGCAATACCGCGGCGGTTTTTAATCCGGAATTTGTGAAGGAGGCGGCAGAACGTTTTTGCTCCCAGTGTATAGTGGGTGCGAGTGATGCAAAGCAGGTGAATAAGGCGGGGGAAGCCCCGCGCTGGGAAATTTTTACTCACGGTGGACGCAAACCGACCGGCATTGATGCCGTTGAAT
>DAOVVG010000227.1 GCA_030632175.1 Gammaproteobacteria bacterium | reverse complement strand
TGCCACCGAGCGTTATCGCGGACAAGGTCCGCTCCTACAGGTGCGTCTATCGAATCCGTCGTCGAGCGATATCGCGGATGCAATCCGCGCCCCCCACAGGTGCATCTGGTGGTGCAGGAGCGCATCTCGTGCGCGATCGAATCTGCCACCGAGCGTTATCGCGGACAAGGTCCGCTCCTGCGGGTGTATCTATTGGTGCAGCCGGTAATCGTGGTCTGTCCCGGATTTCACCGTTATGATGCGTGGCATGTATGAACAACGCTACAAACTGGCAGGCCTTGTCGGTTTTACCCTCCTGGCCATTACGGTGGTTTTCCTTTTACCGCCGATCCCACAGGACCCGGCCTACCATAATTTTGCTGATCAGCGCACGCTCTACGGGGTGCAGAATTTCTGGAATGTGGCTTCCAATCTGCCGTTTGTGATTGCCGGGCTGCTCGGATTGTTGTTGTTGAACCGGCAGCAGGCAGTCGCGGGCGGGTTGCCTGAGCTGTACCCGGCCTACCTGGTGTTTTTTGTCGGTGTGTTGCTCACCGGCTTCGGCTCGGCCTGGTACCACCTCTCCCCAACAAATGAAACGCTGGTCTGGGACAGGCTGCCCATGACCCTGGCCTTCATGGCCTTCTTTTCCATGGTCCTTGGTGAAAATCTGTCACCTGGTTTGGGAAAGATGCTGCTATGGCCATTGCTGCTTGTCGGGGTGCTGTCGATTGTTTACTGGCATATCACCGAGAGCGATGGTTATGGCGATCTGCGCCCGTATGCACTGGTCCAGTTCCTGCCGATGGTGCTGATACCGATGATCCTGCTGATGTTTCGATCACGACTCAGCGGTGCGGCTTTTCTGTGGGCGATGGTTGGGGCCTATGTTGTTTCCAAGCTTGCCGAGTATTACGATGCAGAGATCTATGCAGCTATCGGTTTGTTGAGCGGCCATTCTGTCAAACATATAGTCGCTGCCGGCGGAACCCTGTTCATCTATTATGCCTTGTGCAGGCGGCGACCGGTTGGCAGTGACTCACGGTGACGTAGCGTGTTTAATCGAAAATGATGGAGCAGATAATGAACAACCTACATGCCGGCATTCTGACCACGGTGACGGTCTCCCGATGAAAGAAGGGCAAACGGTTCTGGAGTCATTGATTGCACCGCTGACTGCGGAGCAGTTTTTCAGCGAGTACTGGCCTGAGCAGGTATATGCCAGTCATGGTGAGCTGGACAGGTTGCCGGGAATGTTTCGTTCGCCGGTGTTGCGTGATATCGAGACCCTGTCCGGGCACTATCATGGCCGGGTATTGTTTACCCGTGGACGCCACAGTTCGTTTATGGTGCCTGCCGAGAACGGTTGCCCGAAGACCCTGTTTAATATGGGACTCACCGTTTACCTGGACAATATTGCGCCGTGCTTGCCAAAAAGCCCGCTGGTGTTGCAGGCACTGGAGCGCAACATGGGCATTCCGCCAGGGACCGCCCGCATTGGCGCGTTTGCCTCGCCGCCGGGCGATGGGGCCGCCTGCCATTATGATACCGAGGACGTGATTTCCATTCAGTTGACCGGTTCGAAAGCCTTTCACGTGGCGCCGGTTGATGAAGTTCGATATCCGATTGGTATGCAGTATTCACCCGGCTCTGCACCTTACAGTGACCTCTATCCACAGGTGGCTGGTCGGTTTCCGGACTGGAAGGATGCGAAATTCGAATGCATCGACATGCGGCCGGGTTCTGTGCTGTTTATGCCGCGCGGGACCTGGCATCGTACCGAGGCCGATGAGCCGTCGCTTTCTATCACCATTGCCATGCGCCCGCCATCAGCCGCTGAGGTTATTCTTGAAAATGTGCGCTGGCTGTTGCTGCAGGATGCGTCATGGCGCAAACCGTTGTACGGCGCCTACGGTGAGATGGCACAGAAAAAAGCGGCCATGAAGGCCGCCGGTCTGTTGCTGGAGAAGCTCCCGGAGCAGGTGCGATCACTGTCAACCCGGAGCCTGTCACTTGCCATGATGCCGGAAGACCAGCGTCTGGAACACATTGATGTGGACAGTCGTTTTGTGAGTCTGCCCAATGCCTGTGTGCAGGTTGCAGATTCCGCCAATGCGGATGGTGGCGGTTTGCTGCAGATAAGCATCCTTGTTAAGGATGATGAGGCCGGCGATCGTGTTGCAACCAGCATGGACCTGCATCCGCAGGCAATTGAGGTATTTCAATGGCTGGGCTCCCGCACTGCGCCATTCGGCGTTGCCGACCTGCAGCAACAGTTTTCACAGTTTCCCGGCGATCAGTTGCTCGACATGTTGCATGCAGCTGCCAGTGCGGAACTGGTCCGCATGTTGTGGTTTCCACCACTCGACAACCAGTAGTTAACCAGCTGCCTGACTCTATCAGGGAGCAGGTCGGATGGTCGGTAGCTGGTGTATTATAGCGACTGCCTGGCGGCCACCTTGCCATGCAGTCAATATTTGAACGACATAATTTACACAGGAGAGGTAAATAGTTATGGCAGGCAATGAAGAAACAGCCGCAACAGAAGCAATGGATGTTACTGCGGTTATCCCGACCAGCGTTGATCAGGTCGGCCAGCTCTGGTCACAGGTTCAGGATGTTGTTGCGGTGTGGGGACTGAAGGTCATTGCGGCTATCGCCATATTTATCATCGGTCGGTGGATCGCCAAGGGTGTTCGCGCCGGCGTGCGCCGCATGATGCAGAAGACTGATGTCGATCCGATTATTACCGGCTTCGTCGGCAGTATTACCTATATTGCCTTGCTGGCATTTGTCATCATTGCCGCGCTCGGGCAATTGGGTATTCAAACAACGTCCTTTATCGCCATTCTCGGTGCTGCCGGCCTGGCTGTCGGTCTGGCACTGCAGGGTTCGCTGGCCAACTTTGCTGCCGGTTTCCTGATGATCATCTTTCGCCCGTTCAAGGTGGGTGATTTTATCGAGGGTGCCGGTGTCGCCGGTGTAGTAGAATCTATCCAGATTTTTACGACAACCCTGAAAACAGGCGACAACAAGCTCATTATTATTCCGAATGCAAAATTGTCCGGAGATAACATCATCAATTACTCTGCCCAGACGACACGCCGTGTCGATATGACGGTTGGGGTTGCCTATGACGCAGATCTGTCGGTAGTCAGGGATGTGCTGAAGGACATCATCAGCAAGGAGACACGCATACATGCCAGTCCAGAGCCGCTGATCGCGGTTGACGAGCTGGCCGACAACAGTGTCAATTTTATCGTACGTGTGTGGACCGATACGGGTGATTACTGGGGCGTCAAATTCGGTATCACCGAGACCATAAAAAACCGCTTTGATGCAGAAGGTATCGGTATTCCGTTCCCGCAGCGTGATATTCACATTGTCAGCGGACAAGTAGCGTAATCACGATGTCACGGGCGGTGAAGGCTGTGTGCAGGGCCTCCACCGCAAAATGATTCCCTTGAGCGATACTCCTTCATCACTGAATTACGTTATCAGCCACCCGCGGCGCTTCCTGCTTGATGTCTTAAGAGGCTTCCGGGACAACCAGGGTTTGCTGCTTGCCGGTGCGGTGGCCTATTACACCCTGTTGTCGATTATCCCGGTGTTTGCACTGGTCCTGATTGTTCTTTCCCAGTTTCTGGAGCAGGAATTACTGCTCCGGACGGTTGCCACCGTTTTGACGATGGCGGCACCGATAAGCGCAGATGTGCTGTCGTTGCACCTGGAGGCATTTCTGTCACACTGGAAAGTGATTGGCACGATGGGCATCCTGTTGTTGCTTTTTTTCAGCTCGCTGGCGTTTACGGTGCTGGAAAATGCCATGTCGATGATTTTCTTCCATCGTCGACTGGCCCAGCGGCGTCACTTTCTGGTCTCGGCGCTGCTGCCGTATCTCTACATTCTGCTGCTGGCAGCGGGATTCCTGGTCGTGAGTCTGATGGCCGGCTGGCTCAATCAGCACAGCAGTGATACGCCGACGCTGATAGGTATTAATATCAATATGACAAGCACTACGGCGACAGTCCTCTACATGCTCGGTGTGCTGGGTGAGGTGTTGCTACTGACGTCAATTTATCTTGTGATGCCGGTTGGGCGACTGGCCTGGTCTCACGCGCTGGTTGGTGGTGTCGTGGCGACCCTTCTTTGGGAAATTACACGCCATGCGCTTATCTGGTATTTTACCAAACTTTCTTTTGTCAGTATTATTTATGGTTCGCTTGCCACCACGATTATTATCCTGCTGAGTTTCGAACTTGCAGCGATTATTCTGCTGCTGGGTGCCCAGGTGATTGCTGAATACGAGCGCATTGACCACGGTGGCGTGACACCGAGAGAGCAGCCCTGAAAACTGTTATCAGTGTCGGCGTCGCTGTTTGATTTTTAACGACAGTAATTCCACGCGTCGCCAGAACCATTCAAGTGCGCGCAAGTAGCGGCTGCGCAGTTCCCATTCCTG
>DAOVVG010000143.1 GCA_030632175.1 Gammaproteobacteria bacterium | reverse complement strand
CTTGTAATGAAGATGTCGGGGGTTCGACTCCTCTCGCCGGCTCCAGCCAGTAAAGGGTTTCCTGTTATAGGGAAGCCCTTTTTTTATGCCCATGGCGCACTTAATGGCAACAAGTGAAAACAAAGGCGCACCGTTTTCCGTGATCGCCGCATGATCCCTGCTTCTGAGCACCTTTATTTTCAGGGGGGATTACCACTGAAATTTCGAGGGCCGCCTATTCATGTGCATTCGGAGGCACCACAAGCACAGGAATTGTTGATGTCTTGATCACATCCTCACAGGTGCTGCCGAGAAATAGTTTTTTTACCGTGCTCTTACCTTGTGAGCTAAGTACGATCATATCAATGCCCAGCCTTTCGGCCTCAGTCATGATCGTTGTTGCCGCGTCCCCCTGGATAAGCAGGGCCACACAATCCAGTCCGGCCTTGCGCAACTCATCTCCGGCCTGTTGTAGCTGGTGATGTTCTTCATGAAACTTTTTCGCGGCCAAATCCCGCAACTCATGGGAAGCTACTTCATGACCAACCAGTTCTGGATTTGGTTCCGCCACATGTAACAGCCATATTTTTGCATTCAGCAGACTTCCCAGCTTGCCCGCATAAGCGATGACAGAGTCAAACGTCGCCGAGAAATCGACGGCAATTAAAAGCTTCATGGTTCCTCCCGGTGAAATGGCGTTTCGATACCTGTGAATTCATGTGGATCAGATAGCCTCATCTGCTATGCAGTATAGAAGAGTGACTTAACAAATGATATGTAACAGCGATCGTCCATTCCCCGTACAGCCTGGCAGGCAGACCAGATAACGGGATCACCCCAACTTTACGGCATAGATGCAGGACCGCATCAGGCCTCATTCGGTAGGGATTTACGCAGAGTGATATAGCACTGAAATTATTCAGACAACGGTGCAGGCAACAATGCAGGCGCGGAAGAAATGACGAACATTCATTTATTTCCTGGTGTATGCCCGGCACAAGCCCGTTATGTATTTTTTCATGTACGGAAGACTGTATTTTCTTCGGGCTAAAACAAAGAACCCCGCATACGCGGGGTTCTTTACCAAAAATATTGTGAATGTCTGTCAGGCTGCAGTAACGTTTATTGCCTGCAGGCCTTTAGGACCCTGCTCGACTTCAAAATTTACGCTCTGACCCTCTGCCAGTGTCTTGAAGCCATCGCCGCCAATTGCAGAGAAATGTACGAATACATCTTCGCCGCCGTCGGCCGGTGCGATAAAACCAAAACCCTTGGAATCGTTAAACCATTTAACTGTGCCTGTTGCCATGAATCTTAACCTCTTTATAAGAAATAAATATTTTTTCGGTTGCTTGCCGTGAAGGTCAATGTGCGGGAGGTGCAAAACTTCCAGTACAACCTTGCAAAAACATACAACCGTGATTTTTTGCCGGTCTTGTTCAGGAACAAAGCCCCCCCTTTAAGGCCGACAACACCGGGGATGTTACACCATACGAGATAAAAATACCTGTTTTCGGGGGTATGACCGGTTTCCCGGCGCAGGATCAGTACGTGAAGCGGTGAGGTACTCTCATGACCGGCGGGTCTGTGACTTTTCTGGTAGTCGGGTTGCCGGTCGTCGGTTAACTGGCGGGCGTTATTTCTGCTTGTGCAAATCTAGTGAAGGCATTTCGGAAAACTGTAGTTGGCGTTCTTCCAGGGACATGTTTTCCATGCGTCGATCGTGGATGTGCCGCCTTTCCCGGGATGTCTGGCCGAATTGATTGTCTTTCCGCGCAAGTGGATCAACTGCAAGTGATTCACGTCTATCCTTTTGATTTCTCATGCGCGCCTCCGGGGCGTGATATGACGGCGATGCTGAATGTTGCTTGTACCTATACAAGTTAGCGGCATGGGACAGGCTTACTTGAGGCGTAAAAAATTTTAAATAACAATATGTTGCGATTAATTTCGGGGTGATTTTTAAAATTTCCGATGCGGTGCCCCTATGGATTTGCTTGCTGGCTGTCTGAGACAGCTGTCACAAAACAGAAATATATGATTCAGAGATTGCCGACAGGCACCGATAAGGCTCACGTTATTTCTACGACTTTAAACGATACGCGCAGTGCAAATGTATTCCGGAGGCAAGCGTGAACAGGTTTTATTGGTGCAACATATTTAATTCATTCTGGTTTATCGCTCTGCTGGTATTTGCGGCAGTTTTGATAACGTCGGCAGGTGTTTCTGCGCCGGTTGAGCGTGATCCGTCAATGACTGAGAAAAACCTGATGCAGTCGCATTTTATGGCCGTGTCGCATACCGGGGAACTACCCTTGCGTGTGCCGCAGAAATATTAGTTCGGGCAGCGGCCGCCAGATCAATTTAACCCGGGATGCCTTTGGCTTTCCGGGTTTTTTATGTCTCTCCTGAGTGATTACCCGTTTGTTGCACGGTATGATGGTGGTTCGGCATTGCAATAATGCCGGGTTGGTCGGCTGTACTCATGGAGAGAACCTTGCAGGAAGAGACAATTACCGAAAGACCTTTTTATCGACGCACCTGGCTTGTTGTGCTCGCTGCCATTGCCCTGGTATTCGTATTGACGCTGGTTGTTTTACCCTACGGTATTTCCTACGGCTTGCATCAATGGCTTACGGCCAGTGGTGACGGTGATGTGCAGCTTGAAGATGTCGATTTCAATGTATTTACCGGCAGGGCTTCGGTTACTGACCTGAATATTGCCGTTGACGGGCAGCCGCGATTAATTATTCCGCGGTTGGAGCTCGATGTTGACTGGTTGCCGCTGTTTTCGAAGCATGTCGATGCCAGGTCGATAACGCTTGATAGTGTTGATATAACCATTGCCCAGGCTGCTGACGGGACACTGCGCGTCGGGGGTATCAGTTTGCCGACGGCCGAAGACAAGTCTGAAGAAGCGACAGAGGAAGCCTGGGGTTTCAGGTTGGAACAGCTGGATATCATCAATACCACGGTGACTTACCAGTCGCCGGATGTACAACTGGTTACACATATAGCAAGTCTCAAGCTCAGCCACCTTGTAAGCTGGATGACCGATCCGGCGCGACTGGTCTTGAATGCCGTCGTTAATGATGCGCCTGTATTGCTGGATGGAGAATTGCCACCCTTGTCCGATGGTTTCGGTTTTAGCGGCAAGCTGAGTGTGACGTCGTTGCCGTTGCACCCGTTTGCCACGCTTGCAGCCGCCGCTGTTGACGGGCTTGGCGGGCAGCTTAATGTCAGCACCGAACTGGATGTCTTGCTGACACCTGCAAACTCACTGACCCTGTCCCATACCGGTCTGTTTGGCCTCGACGGGCTGGCGCTGGAGCATGCAGGCAGACAGCTGAGTTATGCCAGTCTGCAATGGCAGGGTGAGATGAAGCTGGCAACTGCGATTGATCGCGGCGGTCTTGAGCTTGAGCTGCAAGGCGTTATTACCGGCAAGGACCTGGGTGTTGCCGACAAGGACATTCAGGTGAGTTATGCCGGTCAGCAGTGGACCGGCGCCCTGAGTCTGAATACCGCCGGCGGCAATGGCAAAACAGATATCAAGCTGCAGGGCAAGCTTGGCGGTGACGACCTGGCCGTGCTGGTTCCGGCAGAACAGTTGAGTATCTACTATGGAGACTTGCTGTGGGATGGAACGGTTACAGTTGCCGCTGGTGACGATACTGCGGTAGCGGCAGAAGGCAGTTTACAGCTTGGCAAGCTGGGTGCAGATGTTGATGACAAGAAGGTCAACCTGGCCAGCATCAATAACCTCACGGTTGAAAAACTGCAGTTGCTTGAAAATGGCGATATCGCGGTGACGGGTCTGGCTATTAATGATGCTGTGTTCGCAAAAGATGCTGAAGTGCCGGCAGGTGAGGAGAGCAAGGACGGCTCGGTATTGTCTGCCGGCCTGATTTCAGCAGACAGTATCCGGGTAACGGCGGGTAACCAGGTTGCAATCGGGTTGCTGGAGTGGCGCGACGTGGTGTCGTTTGTGCAGCGTGAATCAAATGGTGAGTGGCGCCCGGTGCGTATCGTGGACACCCTGCCGTTTACCCATGCGGATGATGAGGTGCCACCGGCTGAGGCGAAAAGTGCGGATGCTCCGGCGGGTCGCGTACGTGTTGATGAGCTTAGAATAACCGGTGACAGTGCAATGATTCTGGATGACAAGACGGTCAAGCCGCCGTTTAACATGCGGCTGACGATTACCGAAGCAGTGATGAAAAATATTGATAATGGCAGGATTGACCAGAGCAGCCCGCTAAGTATAAAAGGCAGAATCAGTAAACACAGTCACATCAGCGTCAAGGGCACCATGCAGCCGTTTGCTGCGCGTCCGACACTCGACCTGGTTAATCATGTGGACGGGATTTCGTTGCCACAGCTGACACCCTATACGGTTGAAGCACTGGGTTATGCGCTGAAGAGCGGTCACCTGGATGCGGACTCAACACTGAAGATTAACAAGGGCCGGATCGACAGCCAGAATAATCTGGTTATCCGCGGGCTGGAGATCAGTCCTGTCGACAACGAGAGCCGGGAAAAACTTGATGGCTCGTTGACCGTCTCACTGGATACCGCGCTGGGTATGTTGCGCGACAAGAACGATACCATCAAGCTGGATCTGCCTGTCAGTGGCGATATTGACAGCCCGGACTTTGATATCAGCGATATTATTAATACGGCGGTCAGCAAGGCGATCATGCAGGGTTCCATGACCTATTTGAAATTCGCGCTGCAGCCTTATGGTGCGTTGATCACTGTTGCGGAACTGGCGGGAGAGGCGGCAACGAAGGTACGTCTGCAGCCGGTTAGCTTTGAGGCGGGGCAGGCAGTGCCGGCGGGAGAGTCTGACAGTTACCTGGAGAAGGTTGCCGGGATTCTGGAAGACCGGCCGGAGATTAATATCAAGATATGTGGTCTGGCGGTCGCCGAGGACCGTGCTGCGTTTGGTGGCGGATCTGCCGCCAAGGATGCGAAAGCTAAAACAGACGGTTCTGACAAGGGCGTGGCAGCCGCTACTGATCAGCAGTTGCTCGGGCTGGCGTCAAAGCGTGCCGTCTTTGTGAAGGACCGTCTGGTTATAAAGTACGGAGTGACTGCCAGCCGACTGGTTGCCTGTACACCGGAAATTGACGATAGCGAAGATGATGACAGCGTACCGCGTGTTGATCTCCTGATTTAGAGTAAATCGCCAACGTTTCTGCAGGATGGGTAAAGCGCAGCGTACCCATCATTAAACCGGGCCAAGCCGATGGGTACGTCACGTTGTTCCTTTACCCATCCTACTATTCTGCGGGCTACGACCCGTAGCGCGTCTGTACATACCCGTCGACGATCTTCTGAAAGTCTCTAGCAATGCTGTCACCTTTCAGCGTCACCGTTTTTTCACCGTCCACGTACACCGGTGCCACCGGCTTCTCACCGGTACCCGGCAGACTGATACCGATGTTGGCATGCTTGCTTTCGCCGGGGCCGTTGACCACGCAGCCCATGACCGCGACTCTCATTTCTTCTACACCGGGATGCTGTTTCCTCCATTCCGGCATTTGCGTGCGCAGGTAATCCTGGATGTCCTGCGCCAGCTGCTGAAAGTAGTGGCTGGTGGTGCGTCCACAGCCAGGGCAGGCAATGACGGCGGGGGTGAAATGTCGCAGCCCCATGGCTTGTAGCAGTTCCTGTGCAACAATGACCTCACGGGTGCGGTCACCGCCCGGCTCCGGTGTCAGCGAGATGCGAATCGTGTCACCAATGCCTTCCTGCAGCAGCACTGACAGCGCGGCGGTAGAGGCAACAATACCCTTTGAGCCCATGCCGGCTTCCGTGAGGCCGAGGTGCAGGGCATAGTCGCACTGGTCTGACAGGGCTCGATAGACGGCGATCAGATCCTGTACGCCGCTCATTTTTGCGGACAGGGTAATCCGCTCACGCGGCAGTCCCAGTGCCTCCGCCTGCGCGGCGCTCTCCAGTGCAGAAGTCACCATGATCTCGTGCATGATGTCCTGTGCATCCTTTGGTTCGCTGCGCCTTGAATTTTCATCCATCAGTCTGGCGACCAGTGACTGATCCAGGCTGCCCCAGTTGACACCAATGCGCACCGGTTTTTCATGGTGGCAGGCCGTTTCAATCATTGCTGCGAATTGTTCATCCCGCTTTTTCCCGCGCCCCACATTGCCTGGATTGATGCGGTATTTTGCCAGCGCCTGTGCGCAGTCCGGATACTTCTCCAGTAGTTTGTGGCCGTTAAAATGGAAATCACCGACGAGTGGCACATTCTCACCAGCCAGTTGCAGACGTGCGGTGATGGCCGGTACGGCGGCTGCGGCTTCTTCCGAGTTGACGGTGATGCGGACCAGTTCCGAACCGGCTTGAGCGAGTTCGCGGACCTGTTTGACCGTGGCATCAATATCCGCTGTATCGGTATTTGTCATCGATTGCACAACAATCGGAGCATTACCGCCGATCACAACATTGCCTATGCGTACAGCAACGGTATGGCGAGCTTTTGAAACAGGGGAGGGCATGGTGAGTAGTCGGTCTGGTCTATTTGGTGTGGCGCCTATGATAAGTCATTTT
>DAOVVG010000142.1 GCA_030632175.1 Gammaproteobacteria bacterium | reverse complement strand
GATACGATGTGCATTTGTGGGCATGTAGGCTTACTGCTGTGACTGTGTCTCTTGCAGCATTTTCTTCTCGGCCTCCTCAGACACCGCCTTAACCGCTGTGCAGCCCTGACCGGTTTCATCGCCATCATCCACAACGCTCCATAAACTACTCAGTAGTTTAAGTGGCACATAAACGTATGGCACCAGCGCCATGGTTCCTATTTCCTGGATCGCCGCCTTCGCCGGAACTGCCTCGATATCGGGATCTCGCATCGGACCTTTTATTTTTACCGGCGATATGGTTGAGAACAGGCGGCGTTTCTGTTTCGGCAAAATTACGATATTCATGGTTTCCTTGCGCAGATTCAGCCTGATACTCCCGCCAAGCGACACATTGGGACCATCGGCGATCAGCACCGTACTTTTGACCTTTCCGTCCGTAGCTTCAAACGTGGCGACCAGACAATTGAGATCAGTATAATTGTCTGCCCTCTTGAGCGTTCTCGACAGAGCCCAGCCAAAGACATCCACGGACAGGAACTGAATATATTTGCTCGGAATCCTGGCATTCTCAAAACCCAGGTCTATCTTGCCTCCAAGACTGGAGGCCATGTCATGAGGTGACTGCCCGCTGGCAGTAACATCCACCTGTACATTCGAGTAACCATTTATCGGCACATTATCCTGCACCTGCGCCATCATGGGACCAAGCTTTACGTCATCAGCCATTACCTGTAGTCGGAAAGAGGGTGGAGTGTGCGCCTGCATCCCAAAAATGATATCCATAGTGCCGCCCTCATAGATGAACCTGAGAGGGTCAACCTGCAGGTCTCCATCCTTTAGGCTAATATGCGCATTGATACTGTCAATTGACATCTGGTGGTGACTTTCCACCTGCTCGATCACAAAATCGAAATCCAGGTCAAAGGTATTCAGGATATTAAAATCCAGCGGTTCTTTACTAAAAATATCACCACTACCCGGGTTATCAAGATCGACCTTAACCGGGCCGGTGTCTTCCTCACCCGGGTTGAAGCCAAAATCAGAAAGATATAACACCGGAATTTCAAATTTGCCTTTAAAGGTTGGCTTACCGTTGACCAGCGTACCGTTGACAACCGTTTTGCTGACAGACCTGCCTATAGATGCCGTGGCCGTGTAACTGATGCTGTCATCAGAACCGGTCAGAACACCTTCCGAGTGATAAGCGCTGTAACCTGAAAGATCGATGCCCAGCGCCTTGCCCAAACCAACCGGATCATTAATATCGAGTTTTGCATCAACCTTTATCAGATCATTCTTTTTGAGGTCCTTGTAAACCCCACCAATATCGAGCGCGTAAAGACGGGTATCGCTGGTTTTCAGGGTGAACTTCTCAGCTCCCCAGCTACCATCTGTGTTGGAAATATCCGCGGTTCCCTGCATACGACCAAGATAACCGGGCGGTTTCCCGGTCAATGCAGCCGCAAGGTCACCGACCGCCACATCATAGGACATGCTCACCGTGCTGCCCTTGTGCAGCAGGGTAACAATCTCGCCATTCACCCGGATAGTTGGCTGGTCACTCGCGCCGATATTGATTTTCAGCTGGTCAAATTTCAGCTCGGTATTTTTGATCACCAGGTTACTGTTGACTGCGACAGCACCCAGCCTGGGTAAATCAGTGCCCGCCAGTTTGGAAAAGTCACTCAGATCAGCAGCGGATGCAGTGACGGCAAAGTGCGCATTGGCACTCATTTTAGTGTCAGTGACTACGATATTATCAGCCTTGCCTTTAGCACTAATCAGGGCACCACCCTTGCTGCCGATATTGATCGCTGTCTCACCCAGGCTGAAATTGTCTCGGCTGCCGGTAATGCGGGTAGTTACATGTCCGGGAGCCGTCTGCTCCAGCGTATATCCAAACATGTTGGCCACTGCTGCCACGTCCGTGGTCTTTAAATCGACTTTCAGATCAACACCGGATACACCTGCTGAATCATGCAAGGGAAACTGCCCGACCTGCCCCTGCAGATGCGCCGCGGTGGTTTTCGTACTGCCGATATTGACATCGGCGTTATACAGACCAACAGCATCGCGACTCACGATCAACTTCAGCTTGCCGGCAATCGCGCCAAGATCGGGAATCCAGTCAACCTGTAAAAGATTCAGCGCATCAGTTGACGGCGCCGAGACCTTCAGATCGATACCGGTATCGGTTTCCGAAAACTGATGGAAATCATCATACAATTCGCCTTCGCCGCTTGCTGTCAACACCAGTCCGGCACTGGTTTTCACTTCGGCCGCCAGCTCCTTCACATAAAAATGATCATTTTGTTCCTGCAGCACCCCATCGAAATCAAACGCTTTAATGGCATTGACCTTCTTGAACAATAGCCACGAAGCAACCTTAGGGTGATTGGAACGTCCAACCAGGTGCAGATTCATACCATCACCGGTCATGATGTCATCAACTGAACCAGTGAGTGTCAGATCTACATCTTCACCACGATGCATGTGGACATCAATATCGGCCAGCCGTGGAACAGCATAATCACCTTGTAATCGTGCACTGGCCTGCAATTCACCGACAGCCGGTATGTCGTCACCCAGCACTTCCAGAAATTCATGCGCCTCAGGAACCGTCAGATCAATATTAAAATCCATCCCCCTGCCGTTGGCCGGGTCGGTAATCGTGCCATCAAGATGTGCCTGTAATTCTTCACCGATAAGCGATACGACAATCGGTTTTGGTACCTCGTGATCCAGCGCCTGTTCCAGCGGTGGGAAAGTCCCCTCCAGCTTGAAATCACGACCCTCAACAATTCCGCTTGCCTGTAAGCGAACCGGACCGCTGTCATTAACGTCGTCGAAATCCAGTTCAGACAATGCAAAACTGTGCAAGGTACCCGGCGCAAGCTCCTGGTATTCAATCACCAGGTTCGTAAATTTCGCTTCTTCAATAACAACGGGCGGGAAAGTAAAGTCTTTCCAGTCAAACAAATCAGATTCAGACTCGTTTATTTTCAGATAAAAATTGCTGACCGCAAGATCTCGCACCCACAGGGTTCCAGATACAGCATCGCGAAGACGAACATCCCCGTTCAGGGTATCTGCCGACAGAAAATAGCTGCCATCATCCGCCTTCAGTTGTACCTTGTTTGCGGACAGTGCTACCCCGCCGGCAACATGCACCCGCAACGGGCCATTTATCTGCAGTTCGGCGTCAAAAAATGTTTCCGCAACCCAGGAAAATACCGGCTTGTAATCTTCGCCATCGAGAAAGATCAGGGCCCCTATCAGGACCAATAGCGCACCCAGCAAGCTGGTGACCAGAAAAATAAACAGGCGACGCAGCCAGACACCAACAGAACCTGATGATGTTGTACTATTATTCAATATGTTAGCGTCCTTTCTTCAATTGTTTTCAGGTTTACTGGAACAGCCATCCACCGCAACGGATTGTATATAAAATTCAGCTAAACAGATATAAATCAGTAACTCTATTTATCGCTACGCGCATCACTGGAGCAAGCCGGTTCAGCATGAGACACTAGCCTTCCGCACTGAAAAATAATCACTCTGACTATATAAGATGGTTCGACACCTGCGCCCTGCCTTGCTGATTGCCATTGCCACCTGCACATCGCGGGTCATGGCGGCCGATGCAGAATACCAGACTTACGAGAAGCCGATGCCGGATTCCGTGCTTGATGAACACGGCAGTCTGGAGCCGACGTTGGGAACAGAGGATTCGAAATACAGATTACTGCCACGGGCAACGGAGTTAAAGGAATTGTACTGGGACAAAGCGACCCTGACACTCAAGCCTCGCAGCTATTACCTGAACAAGCAACGCGACGGTACATCGGATCGCGTTGCCTGGGCTGCGGGTGGTTCTCTTGAATACAAAACCGGGCTCTACAGGGACAGGGTTTCAACAGGCATAACAGCCTACACCTCACAAAAACTGTACGGCCCGCGTGACAAGGATGGCACCCGCCTGTTGCGGGATGAGCAAAAGGAAATCACCGTGCTTGGCGAGGCCTATGTGGATATAAGGATGAATGAAACCATCAGCGCACGCCTGTATCGCCAGGGTCTGAACCTGCCGTATCTCAGCAAAAATGACACACGCATGATCCCGAATACCTTTGAGGCCTACACGCTGACCAGTAAAAGAACTGGAGGCAGATTCAGTTACGGAGTCGGGCATGTCACAAGAATGAAGAAACTCGATGAATCCAGCTTCAAACACATGTCCGAAATTGCCGGCGCAAGAGACTCAAAAAAAGGACTGAGTTCTTTCGGCACGCGCTATGCCCTCAGCAAAACACTGCATGGCGGCATGGTGAACCACTACGCCTGGGATGTTATGAATACCTTCTACATCGAGGGTAACAGCGCCTGGGAGCTCAAGAACGACGTGGCCCTGCGTGTTTCCGGGCAGTACACACGGCAACAAAGTGTCGGCGACGAACTCATCGGCGACTTTAATACTTCTGTTTACGGCCTGAAGCTCGGCGCCAGTTACAAGAATGCTATCCTCAGCCTTGCCTACACCTCCACGGATGAAGATCACGACATACTATCGCCCTTCGGTGGATATCCCGGCTACGCTTCGATCATCGTCAAGGATTTTGACCGCGCCGGTGAAAATGCCTGGCTGATAGGCCTTTCATACAACGCATCTGAACTCGGTCTGGATGGGCTGTCGGTGTTTGCCAACTACGTCGATGGTGACACCCCTGACTCCGGCCCTGCGGCCTCGCCGGACCAGCAGGAACTGGATATTACCGCCGACTATTATTTTCCGAAAACCGTTGCGGACGGTCTCTGGCTGCGTACACGCGTGGCGTTATTAAACCAGGAAGGACCCGACGCCACCGACCAGCAGGATTACCGCATCATCCTCAATTACACCGTCCCCCTGCACTGACACGCTATCGGCGTGAGTACTCCTCCATGCGCTGGGAAAGACGTGCAATCTGCGCCCAGTCGTGCATCACGATATCCTGTGCATGTGACAGGTTGTTACGTAATGACTCAAGACTTTTGATGACCTGCTTGGCGGTACGCTTGGAATCAAAACCAAACGCCTCCAGCAGCTCCGAATTCTCGACAGCGATATGTGCCTTGTCAGACAATTGCAGACAGTCAATCAGCAGGCAGTGCTGATTTCTGCGTGAACGTTCTTGTTGCATGACCCTGGCCTTTTCAAGACGACTGTCCGACACCGCGGACTGCCATGAATCATCCGGATACTTTGACCGAACAAGCTGTACGACCCGTATCTCGATCATGGTAATCAACCCAAACAGCCACATGCGCACCATCGGCTTGTTGATATCATCCCGGCAGATAACACCCACCACCTCGCCCAGCAGACTGATAAAACAGTAATCATGGCGCGTCAAAACATGGATAACATCAGATAGCGTGGAATCGCCGGTGATCACCTGATCAGTCGTGAAATGGCGCAGGCCATTCGCACATTCCCCCTCTTTAAGGTCAACCAAGCGCACATAACCCTGCACCGTACCGCTGATACGAATGCTCGCCACGTCCTGTTGCTGACGCTGCATGACCTTTTTAACCGTGTCGCAATCACTGTCCAGATCAAATGAGTAAAGTGATTCGGCAATATCCCTGGCCGTGAACAGTTCCATGAACATGCGTCTGAACTTCGGCCCGGTCACTCCCGGGAACTGCTCGGCGAGACTTTCAGGTGACAAGGCATGGATCTGCGACGTATCGGTAAGGCCGAGCTTCTCGACACTCTTTGCATGTATTTTTTCAGCACGCCTGTAGAGCTTCTCATCCCCGCCTTGCAGAACATCCAGCAAGCTGTTCATTTCAGTGAGGTAAACCTGTGCAAATCGCGGGTCATGGCGGGTGATGTCCTTGCAGTTATCAACCAGGTCGGCCAGCTTGACCGTCTTGGCCTGCTTTGACGCCTGCGCCAGGTGAATCCGGTCTATCTGCTTGCGCTGTACCCGGTTTCCGTCACCGGGTTTACTCACATCCGTCAACTCTTCAACAAGCTCTGCAACATGCACACCAAATTCTGCTTCAATATCTTCCAGTGTTGCCTGGGTATCCTCAACGGTATCGTGCAACCATGCGGCCGCAATCATATTCTCGTCTTCAGTGATCGTGGCGACCAGCCTGGCAACGGCGCTCAGATGAACATGGTAGGGCTCATTGTTATATTTCCGGCGGTGATTAATCCGCTGGTGTGCTTCTGTCGCGTAGACACGCGCACGATCGACAAGGTCACTCATGGTGTTCGCCTTTGTCAGGGGGCATCGTATTGCCCGGTAATCCCCTCTCCTTTATGCCCGGCGCCTAATCGGATACTCCGGGAGAACGCCGGGGAGAGGAAATAAAATAACTGTGTACATTTAATACTGATGGTTTCAAATACAACTTAACGGGACAGCAGCAACCATGCAAGGGTATTCTTCCAGACGGACAAGTCACCCCGGCACACAATTTGGCTACTGTAACGTGTTGACCGATTTCAATACTTTAGTGTTATTATTTCGCCTGCATTGACTTAACCAAGGAAAGCCGCATGTGTCGCTGTATAGCCTGCCCGGGGGGAGCCATTCCGATTGAAAAACCG
>DAOVVG010000188.1 GCA_030632175.1 Gammaproteobacteria bacterium | reverse complement strand
TTCTCAGCGCAACATTCCAACACTCCTGATCGGTGTCCCGCAACCGGCCCTCATGTTTCTGGAAGCGGCTGCGATATACAACAATATAGCCGAGGAACATGACCTTATCTATGAAGGCGAAATACTGCCTGAAGTAGAAGCAGACAATCGCCTCAAGTCAGACCGAATACATCCTAATGCCGAGGGTTACAAACGTATGGCTGATGCCATCAACCAGCTCCTCACAGAAAGTGGTGCACTATAACGAACTCCTGCCGCAGGAACGGCACCCGCTTATTGCCGCAGGCTCTTTTTAACTTCTGCCACATTGTTGCGCAGATACACCGGCACGGCTGCTTCAGGTCCAACCACCAGTCCCTGCCGGTAGTCATGTACGCCCAACCGGGCGACATCACTGGCACGGGGCTCGAAATCCGGCACTACACGAACAATCCGCTCGCCCGCCTTCTGCATCAACGTCTCGCCACAGGCTTCCCAGCCACTGCCAACACCGACCCAGTCGCCGCTATCCGGACACGGAATGTCTGCCGGCGCACAGACACATTCACTATCATGTAGCATCACAGCGCCGTTACCCGCATGCGTATAACAGCCCCAGTAGACTTCTGCCTTGCGCGCATCCAGCGCGGCCATCACCTGTGTTCCCTTTGTCATCTGCATGCCACCCAGTGCCAGCGCGGCCAGCGTGGAAACCGGCACAACCGGGAGGTCCGCCGCAAACGCGATGCCCTGTATCACACTGGCAGCAATACGCACACCGGTAAAGGAACCGGGGCCGCGACCGAAGGCAACCACATCAAGCTGTGACACAGTGATACCTGCTTCAAGCAGCAGCGACTCTATCATGGGCAGCATCAGAGCCGCGTGTTGACGCGGCGCCAGCGCATACCGCTCAAGCACCGCACCATCGATCGACAGTGCCGCCGAACAGGCCGGTGTTGATGTTTCAATGGCAAGCAGCAGTTCAGACATTTCGACAAACAAACCTTATAAAGCTACCGGTTCAACAGATGTCGCACCGGCATCAGCAAAAAATTCTGCGACAGCATCGGTACTGCTGGTTTGCGGCATTTCCGGCAGGCTTTTCAAAAATACCTTTCCGTAAGCCTTGGAGCGCAAACGCGGATCACACAGAACCAGCACTCCACGATCATTCTTGTCGCGGATTAATCGCCCGACACCCTGCTTCAGGTTGATCACAGCACGTGGCAATTGATATTGCATAAATGGATTCTCACCCTGCTCACGCATCGCTTCAATACGTGCCTGCAGAACCGGTTCTCCCGGCGAACCAAAAGGGAGTTTGTCGATAATGACGCAGGATAATGCCGCACCACGCACATCAACACCTTCCCAGAAACTGCTCGTTCCCAGTAACACCGCATTGCCCAGTTCCCTGAAGCGTTCCAGTAATTCCCGCCTGGGTGCCGTACCCTGAACCAGCAAGGGATATGGCAAGGTATCCTGTAACTGCCTGGCCGCCGACTGCAGGGCTACGTGACTGGTAAATAACATAAAGGCCCTGCCCTTGCTGGCCTGTAAAATATCGCGCGCACAGGCAACCACCGCGTCTACATAAAACCTGTCATTTGGCGCCGGCATATCCTCCGGCATATAGAGCAAGGCGTTTCTTTGATAGTCAAACGGGCTGTCCAGCTTCAGCATGCGCGCATCATCCAGCCCCAGCTGACCTGAAAAATGTTCGAAGCCATCACCCACGGCCAGGGTTGCCGAAGTAAAGACCCAGGCACTCGACAGGCTGTCAACGCAGCTTCTGAAATAGGGTGCAACATTCAAAGGCGTCAGGTTAAGCCGAAAAGAAGTGCGAAATGTCTCAAACCAGTGAATATAGTCGGTCGATGAATGTTCCAGCAACAGAGTTAGCCGGTCATTCATGACGGCAGCCCGCTGCCGACAACTCTCCAGCCCCCTGCCCCGTTCAGCCGCAAGTTCCAGCCAGTCCTTCAGGCGTTGCAGACACGCAGACAACTCAAGCAGCACAACTTGCAAGCTCCTGTCTGCAGCGACCTCAGACCAGGCTGCGCGCCGGTCAGTCTGCCCCAATGCAAGCCGCAGTTGATGGACAATTGACTCCATCGTGTCGGCGGCATCCGGCAGATCCTGCATGTCACCGGCTTCCCGCAAATGTTCGAGCCGCACATCCCTGGCAAGATCTCGAAGCTGGTGACTGCTGAGTGTGGTGCCAAAGAAGATGGATGCCACCTCTGGCAGTTGATGCGCCTCATCAATAATAAAGGCATCCGCTCCCGGCAGCAGCTCGCCAAAACCCTCTTCCTTCAGAACCATGTCGGCAAACAATAGATGGTGATTGATGACGACGATATCGGCATCCATGGCATTGCGTCGCGCCTTGACCACAAAACAGTCCTGAAAAAACTCGCACTCCTGACCGAGACAATTCTCAACCGTGGACGTCACCCGGGGCCAGATGATGGAATCTTCAGACACCAGCCCCAGCTCGGCAATGTCGCCACTGGCAGTGCGATCCGACCAGGCTCGCACATCTTCCAGCTCATGCATCTGTTTTCCTGACAACTGGCGGCCTTCACCGCCGGCTGTTTGCAGACGGTGCCAGCACAGGTAATTAGACCTGCCCTTCAGCAAGGCAGTATGAACGGGTGCTTGCAGTGCCTCGCGCACCACCGGCAGGTCTTTGCCGAACAACTGGTCCTGCAGATGCCGGGTACCGGTAGAAATAATAATCTTCTTGCCGGAAAGCAGTGCCGGCATCAGGTAGGCAAAAGTCTTGCCTGTGCCAGTGCCTGCCTCAACGATCAGGGTCTGGTTTGCAGCGATCGTCTCGGCTGTTGCCTCTGCCATCTGCTGCTGTTCACTGCGTGGAGAAAACCCCTGCACGCAGTCTTTCAGCGGCCCTGTCTCTCCCAGCAACTCTGCCAATCCGAACACGCGACTTGCCCCTTGTTAACGAAGATCGAGTTCGCGAGCGCGATTTTCTGCAGCAGCCGCACCCCCGGGATTATTCTGCTCGCGACGGGCCTGTGCAATAAGCCGCCAGTTACGCGCCTGCTGGGCAGCATTCCCCACTGCAAGACTGTTGGATTTCACAGCCAGTTGCTCAGCCTGCGCTGATTCCCCCTGTGAAAGCCTGACCGTGGCAAGGTGATACCAGAGAACCGCATTGCGCGGATCAATACGGATTGCACGCTCCAGCGATGCGGCCGCTGATTCCAGCTCACCGGCGTTGGCCTGCTGCTCGGCCTGATCCAGTAACGCTAAAACAGCCGGGGGATGGCTCACTTCTCCCGTGGCATTTGGCACCTGTTGCCGGGGCTGCACGTATGACGGTACCGGCTTATCAGATGCGTGAGAGGGTTGCGTCACGGGCGCCGGCCGGCTTTTATCAACAACCGGTGGCGGATACGCTTGCGGCGGATGACTGCTGCACGCTGGTAACAGGCAGAACGACAGAATCAACAATAAAACCGGAATTAGCGCCGCCACTCTCATTCAAACAACTCCTTGAACCAGTCTACCGGGGCAGTTAGCACGCCGTTTTTCTTTACGCATGAGGCACTCTCCACGGGCGCGCTGCCAACAATAAAAGGTAATTGTACGGCATCCGGGCAACCGGCATCTGCCAATAAACCGGTTTTCGGTTCAATCCACTGGTACTCAATATTCTCTACTGCGACGGGTGCCTGATCAGGACTGTTGAAGCCGGCGAACAGGTCACCCCAGACACGCAGTGCACCGCTGGAACCGGTCAGCCCTATCGACTGGTTATCATCACGCCCGATCCAGACGATACCCAGGCGATTACCGGTAAAGCCGGCAAACCAGCTATCACGCAAATTATCTGTTGTGCCGGTCTTGCCGGCTATATCCTGACTTGCAGGCAAGACCTGGTAAAGACCGCGTCCGGTCCCCTCACGTACGGCATAACGCATAGCCGTCGAAACCAGGTAATTGGGCGCCGGATCAACCGCCGCCCGCACACTCAGTGGATACCGCTGCAAGGGCATATTATCTGCAGCCAGCACCGCATTAATCGCACGCAAGGGCGTACGGAAACCACCACTGGCGAACGTCTGGTACATGCCTGTAACCTGCAGGGGAGACATTTCAACCGCACCCAGCACCAGCGATGGATACGGATTCAGGTGTTGTTCAACCCCGAGCCTGCGCAGTGTTTTGATGATCGACTCTATACCCAGCGCCAGCCCGAGACGGGCGGTACTGACATTATAGGAATGCGCCAGTGCCTGGTATAAAGGTACTTCTCCATGATTTTCCCTGTCATAGTTACGGGGTTCCCACAGATCACCGTTGCGCGCAGTAAAGCTGAGCGGACTGTCATCAAGCAGGGTTGCCAGGGTATAGCGTTTCGGCTGTTCCAGTGCCGTCAGGTATACTGCCGGCTTTAGCAACGACCCTACCTGGCGTTTTGCATCCAGTGCCCGATTGAAGCCTGCAAATTTCGGATCGCGTCCGCCAGCCAATGCCAGCACTTCCCCACCTTGTACCGACGCTATCACTGCAGCGGCTTCCAGCGTACCCGCTTTCATCTTGCGGCCATTTTCGAGTGCCCTCAGCCGTGACTCGAGCACCTGTTCCAGCTGCCACTGCACCTGTGGGTCAAGGGTTGTAAAAATACGCAAACCCTCTGATGTAATATCTTCATCCCGATAATCGCGCTGCAACTGACGGCGCACCAAATCAAGGAACGCAGGAAAAGTATTAATCGCCTTTCTCTTGAACGGACTCACACCCAGCTTGCGGGATTTGGCACGCGTTACATCTTCGGGCGTGATCAACTCCAGTTCCGCCATGACATCAAGCACCCGGTTGCGGCGGGACAATGCGCGTTCCGGATGCCGTCTAGGGTTGTAGTAGGAGGGTCCTTTCACCACCCCCACCAACAGCGCATACTGATCCACTGACAACTCGGTCAACGGCCGCTCGAAGTAAAAATAACTGGCCAGCCCGAAGCCATGAATGGCACGGTTCCCGTCCTGTCCGAGATAGACCTCGTTTAAATACGCCTCGAGAATTTCATCCTTGTTGTAATGCAACTCAATCAACAGGGCCATGATCGCCTCATTGATTTTGCGAACCAGGGAACGCTCACTGCTGAGAAAAAAGTTTTTCACCAGTTGCTGAGTCAGCGTGCTACCCCCCTGTACCACGCCCCC
>DAOVVG010000103.1 GCA_030632175.1 Gammaproteobacteria bacterium | reverse complement strand
TCACTGGTGCTGGCCCGGCCGTTGAGGCCGTTGAGGATGAAGTTCGGCCCCGGATCGGCCAGATTGATCTTCTGCAGATACGCAGTGCTCACCGACAGACTGAGGCCTGTCAGGTCATCACCCCCCAGGCTGCGGTAAATGTAGTCAACCATCGTGGGGCCCCCACCCGTGCTGGTGAAATCAACATTCACTGAATAGGTGTCCCCGTCCACGAAGGGACCGCCGAGTGTGCCGCCGCCAAACGCCTTGACGGTGGCCAGATCAGAGATAATCCGTTGAACCTCGAACGGGTTAATCCCATTATTCACGTCGAAGATGCTTTCGCTGTTCTCGCCCTGGTTCTCGACGCTCAGCAGCATCTCCTTGCCGCCCTCGCGGTTGTGCATGGAGCCCATCCAGGGACCGACATAATCGAATGCAACATTACCCCCTGTGCTGGCGCTATCGTCGACCACCGGTATGGTAAACTGGACGACCGTGGGGTTCATCGAGGTGATGGTATCCACACGCACCAGCGTGATGGTATCGCCATCGACGTCGACGGAACCGAACCACTCCTCGCCGGCCTCGTTGCTGATGATGTTGCTGTCACACGGCTCCACGTAAGTCTCACCGTCGGTCTCGCCGCCGGTGGCGCCCCCGGCCCTGGTATGATTCAGGTTACCGGGCGCGGTACCACCGAAGGGGGCATATTGCGAAGTGAACGTCCCAACCACCGCATTGCCCTTGTCCTTGATCTCCCCGGTGCGCTGGATCACGAAGCGGACGGGCGTGGCAAAGGTGGGCGATGCAGGGTCTGTGTCAATAAACAGCAGGTGATCACCCTGGCGCACTCCTTTTATTACCATCTTGCCATCCGTGCTGAATTCAACTCCTACCGGTGAATAGCCCATATTATGCATGATGGTGTCGGCTGGGGCCTTGGTGGCGCCACTGCTGGTGCTGACGAGGTTTATTACGTCGCACATGTCGACGTCTTGCGCTTCCTCGACCGTCATCTGGGTCCTGCCGATAAAGTCTCTCAGGTTTTTTCCACCCGGAGACACGGCTGCCGGACCGCTGGCCTTGAGATTGACCTGACCCTGACCGACATCGCCTTCGCGGTTAGCCTGAAAGGACGGGTTATCCACGCGCGCCACCAGCGCACCGGTGTCCTCATCGAATCCCCAAACGTTGCCACCACTGGCGTAAAACAGGTTACTGCCGAAGAAATACGATTTATTGCTCGCCTGCAGTGTACCGCCACCGCCTGCATCAAACGGGGTCGTGCCTAATACACCATCAGTTGTCGTGACCAGTGAGATGGCATCTGTCACGCCATCGGTGGGTGCAGAATCGACTTGTATATAAATGCCTGTCTTGGTAACCGGGCCGCCACCGCCACCAATAAATCCACCGCCACTGTTACTGCTGCTGCCACAGGCTCCAAGAGCAATGCAGGCGCCGACGGCCCCTATTGCCTTAACTCCGCGGCATATAATCTGATAAGCCCTCATTGTAGCCTCCTGTTGGGTTTTTTCGGTACGCCCGATGCGTGAAAACACAAGACGCTATTCATTGAAAAACACATCATTGAAAGATATAAATACTGAACCAAATAAATGTTACCGTTGCCCGACTACCTGATGCTCATTCGGGAATTTGTCCCGAGAATCGCATGTCATAAACCTTGCTTCACCACTTTATCAACAGCTGTATCTGCTTTGTTGGTTCCTCTCGGATACGGAAACTCATTATGTATGGTGTGGCATTGATTAATACTTACCAATCTCAGGGGTGTCAAGTGCTCAACAATATTAATTACTTATAAAATATCCGTACTATAGTACGTAATTAATGGCCTTTTTCATGGCTTGCATGTGGCTTGGTCAACTGCAGCATTATGCCAGTCTTCAATACCCTTCCAAGATCTCAGCAACTCGCAACTATGGTTTAGTACAGCACTTACCACCGGGTCCATTTTGAAGTAGTGATTTAAACAAACCGCACGCCTCCCCATCATTCTTCTTGCCGCATGCCTTGATCAACGCTTCCAATTGAAGTTGAATTTTCTTCAGGTCAGCGATTTGCCCCTTGATCTTTTGCAGTTTCTCCCTTGCAAGGGTTTTTGTCACAGAACAATGATCATTTCCCAGCGAAAGTAAAGTCTCGATTTCCCGGAGCGTGAACCCGGCAGCCTTGGCATGGTTAATAAATCCAAGCCGCGTCAGATCCTGTTCTGAATATGTGCGGTGGTGACCGACCGGCTTAACGGGTTCTTCGAGTAACCCGCGCCGCTGATAGTAACGGACGGTTTCAACCCCGATTCCTGCCGCACGAGCCAGTTTGCCGATGGTCAGTTTTGTCACGGTTGTTCTGGAGGTTGTCATGGGTACTCGCGGTTATGAGTCATAATTGAGCCTTGCATGAATTATGACAATTGTTAACGGGTAACCGTCTCATGCCACCAATCCGGAAATGCAGCGTTGACCCCGTCAGTATCATGTAACGTATTGGCCAGTTCAAGTGCCTCCATGCCCGGCCCGGTTTTGAGAACATAGGCTGCTGAGCCGTTTGCCAGCCGGTGCACAACCAGGAGTTCACGCGCTGCAAGCCATTGACTGATGGTTTTCCTGTCCCATTCCGGGTTGAAGTAAACGATGATGTTACCCGGTAAGGCGCGAATTCGTGATGCAGGACCCGGGGCATCATGGAATACCGGTGAATATTTCACGGCATGGTCTACTCTGCTATTCAGGTTATCGAGCACCGCCCCGGTATCGATTCCGACAGGCAATCGCCATATCCGAATATTTTCCCCATGCTGCTCCAGCACTACCGCATCCGGGTACAACCCGGAGAGTGGGCTTTCCAGAACCGCGCCTGTATGAAACTCCGCGATAAGGTCCGGGTTTAACCACGCTGTTTTGCGGTGTTCGCCCTCATACCAGTCATAGCTTTGTGTGAAACGCCCGGCCTTCGTCATACCTGCACCGGATAATGGTGGCTGCTGTGCCCACGATGGAATGGCGACGCTACACAACCAGAAAACGATGGTACTGACCAGCAAACAGCGACCTGTCAAGCTAGTGAATTTCATGTGAAACCTCCGTTACCGGCCATAGAATTTCAGCCCCCATGACTGGAAGGTCCCCACATCCAGCGCCGCCTTGTCGGCTGCCGTGAGCGTCCAGTTACCATCGGCCGCTTCACCAAGGTGACGTGCGGTCCCGAACACCCAGCCATTATGCGGAGTACATACAAGCCCCGGACACAAATGGACTTCGGAAAGCCGACTAACGGTACCCGTTGTATTATTGGTAAGCGTAATCTCCAGATCTCCTGCAAAAGTATGATCTGCTGCAGCGAAAGTCACTTCGATATACTCGATAGTTGATAGCCCACTGCCACCGACTACAAGTGTGTCACTGACACCGGTCGGATTATTGTCCGGGATGGCCAGAGATGGTGATGCTGAGTCCTGATGGGTCACTTCCGCCCCGACATTGCTCCAACCCAAAGCCGCCGTCACCGCGGCACCGGCATCAACCATGCCAAACCCGTAGCTGTGATTAATATCTTGCCCGGTACCATTGGTGACCCAGTCAGGGTGCAAGGGATCATTCTTGCGCGCTGTCTGAGCCAGGATCAGTCGAACATCGCGCCAGCCAAGAGCCGGGTTGGCTTGCAACATCAAGGCAATAACGCCCGACACACCGGGCGCCGCTGCCGAGGTACCCGTGAACAGTTTTGAGTAGCTGAGATTTGTATAATTGGGTGTACCAGTGACATTGAATCCGCTCGATCCAGCATTATCCGTGGTGCTGATACCATGGCCGACATTGACGTCAGAACGGGACGGCGCACACACCCAGAGGTTGGCACCCGCTTCCGAGTACACGGCATGCTTGCCGTCATCATCAACGGCACACACCGCCACGACGCCGCGGTGGTTCGCATAACCATCATAGTTTGAATTATCGTCAATCTGGTGACCATTGCCGGCGGCCCAGACATACAGGATACCCAACCCGTTCCTGCCCTGATTCAGTCCAGTGGTAATGGCATTACGCCACGGGAGACTAGAAGCGTGTAAATCAGCATCATCGGGTGCCCCCCAGCTGTTGTTGGAGACGTGCACATCAATCATATCCCGGGTCATGGCATCGGCCTCATTGCTGACCGTGAGGGCCTGTACCAGGTTATAGCCAACCAGATTTGCCCGCGGCGCAATCCCGCGCAGACCGAGATCATTGAAGCCGCGTGCCGCGATAACCCCTGCGACCGCTGTACCGTGCTTGCCGGTTGCGGGGTCGGTGCTACCATCCAGATAATTATGACTGAGCCCGGTAGCGATGTTCGTAACAAGATCCTCGTGACTGATCTCAAGCCCGTCGTCAACCACAGCGATCCGTATTCCCTCCCCTCTGAGCGCCATGCTCCAGACCGGACTGACATTCAGATCCTCGCCTGCCGTGCCACCCTCCTGCCCGGTATTCAGGATATGCCACTGGTCAGTGAAAAACGGATCAAAACTACCCGGGCCATCCTGCGGCGTCGCCGACACCTCGGTGGATTCCACGCTTTCACCGGCTGCACTGACAGCAGTGACAACATAGAAGTATGTGGTTCCGTTGACCAGGCCGGTATGCGATTGCGGAGAAGTAACGCCGGTAATCTTGCCGCCGTCACTGCCGTTGCTTTTTGTGACGCCGGCAGTTGTTGACCAGATCAGGTTGAATGATGTAGCGCCCGAAACGGGATTCCAGCTGAGGGTATTACGACCGTCACCCGGGGCGACAACCACATTCTTCGGTGCAGCCGGCACGTTGCCCGCACCCGCTGCTCCGCCACCGCCACCGCCACCGCCACCGCCACCGCCACTGCAGGCTACAAGCAACAGGCATAACAAGCTCAGTAGTGCATGGTTACACTGCTTCATCCAATCACTCTGATTTTTGATATGACCATATTTAAAATCACACCGGTCATTCTCCTTGGGAAGTATAGAACACGCCGGTTCCTGATGTGCAATCTACTCAGGTGTTTCCAGGCGCCCCCCGACCTGCATGAGCCGCTGCCCGAACCAGCGGATAACCCCCCAGCCGATGAGAATTGTAACAATAAGGGCACTGGTCACGCTGACCGGTTCCGGTATCACAGGAATAAGTCTGTCTGCAATATCAAACCATTCGGTGGTACGCAGCGGGTCAGAAACCGGTTCAAAGCCCGGCAGCAACCACAGGTTTACAAGCCACCCTGCAAGCAGTGACACACCGATCAGACTCGAAACATAAACCAGTACAGTCCGTGTTCCCAGCACCTTCTGAAGGGCAATGAATTCCGGAAGGTTCGTCGCAGCACCCGTCACAAGAAACACAATCGCTGTACCGGGCGCCGCACCCACGGCCAGCAGTGCAGCTACCAGGGGAATATGGGCGACCGCGCAGACATAGATACTGGCACCAAAGACGGCCACCAGCAGCAACGACAGCATCGGGGCGGAAGTCCCCAAATACGCAGAAATCAGGTCTTGTGGCACCAGGGACATAACGATGGCTGCCAGTACAACGCCGACCCCGATATATAACCCCAGGGTTGGGCCCAGTACTCCAAAACCCCAACGCATGGCTCCCCACAGGCGTTTATTATTTGGCACCGATACCGGCTTCGCCTCAGCATCCCCGGTTGCAGAACAGCATGTGGTACTGCAGCAGGCATCCAGTTTTTCGGCTACCGGTGTCATACCCGTACTTGACCAGCGTTCTGTCAGCAAACCAACGAGCAACGGTGCAATCAGTCCAAAAGCAACGTACACCACGGTGAGCTCCGGCCCCAGCAATGCATAGGAGAGTAATACAGCCGCCGGATTAATAATCGGCGTCGCAGCCGCAAAGGTCATCACGGCTGCCAGACGTGCACCACCCAGATAGAAACTCACCGCAAGCGGAATAACACCACAGCTACAGGTTGGCAACACTGCACCCAGCCCCAGCGCACCGAACAGACTGGCACGTCCCGGATGCTGAATAACCCGACGAAAGCCCGTATCTTCCAGAAACTCATGCACCAACCCGGCAATCAGCAAGCTCAATACTATCCAGAAACCGGACTCCAGGATAATTGCGGCCATGGATGTACCGATGTTAATCAGTGACTCGGTCACTGTGTTGCACCCTGTGGGTCCGCAGCCAAGTTTTGTCCCTCATACGTATCGAGATTAATATAGGTGTTTTTCAAAACGGTACGCAACTGACTCAGCAGACCGACTGGACAAACAATACGCCCCCCTGACTGGCATCCGGCTGATGTCTTCAACAGCACGCCCAGCAAAACCATGGACATATGCAGCTGTCGGTGTGCCTCCGGGATATCTTTTCCTGAACTCTGCATCAGTTCCCGCAGATCCGCACGCTGTGCTTTCACATCTATTGTGAACCTTTTACCCTCCGCTCGACCCGTAGCGGCCCTTTCCACCAGTATTGCCGCACGGTCAATCCAGAGTTGTTCCTCGGTCACCCTCCCTGGATCAGCACCCGCATCCGACAACAGGGATGCCGCACTGAAAAGTATTGCGTGAATCATTATCAGTGCGGAGCAAACTGGATTTCTGAATTTCGTCTTCAACATAATCCTTCTTCATAGTGGTGCTCTCATCTTGCTGGTCACCGGTTTTTCTCAACTCCAACATAGGCAGATCAAGACCAACGCCTCTCAAAATGCGTGAAAAAAAACTATTTATTATCAAGCTTCGGGGCAAATTCCTTATAACTTCTCGTCAATGTAATATACAACCCGTACTATAGTACGTATTTTTTGTTATCGCCCTTGCGTAAGAGTCCTTTATAAAAAACATATGAATAAGTATTTTGGCTGCGCGTATTGCGCTATTGCCAAATGTTTACACTTATGTATGCTAGCTTTAAATGATATCAGACTGGCTCTACAGAAATTGATCATTTCGAACATTTATTCTGATTTACAATAACAGAAAAATAAACTTCAGCCGCTGCAAAAGACCTAGATATCAGTTTATGCCAGTCAGTTCATGAATACATCACACGGGAGTATGACGATGATTGACAACACTGTTTCACGGACTTGCTCGAGGTTTAATTGCTACACCAGTCTGATTTTCATTCTTTGCCTGACATTATCCAGCGAGGCCATGGCCGGCGCCTGGACCGCCAAGGAAGGGACCAGCTACCACAAGGCTGCACTAAATTATTTCTTTTCAGATGAAAACTTCGATGATGACGGTGACAGGAAGAATGCCCATTCTGATTTTACAGATGTGAACCTGACTTATTATATGGAGTACGGCATTCGTGACAATGTTACCGCCTTTCTCTCCGTTCCCTACAAGTGGATCGAAAATGACCCGGATATCGGTGGTAGCTCCAAGAGTAGGGGCGTTGGTGATCAGGATTTCGGTTTACGCTATAATTTTTTTAACGATGACAGGGGTGTCTTCTCCATCCAGGGCCTTGTCAAGGTTCCCGACCTGCATGACGAGGATCCGGGGGATCTGCCTTTAGGAAATGGCCAGACAGACTATGAGGTACGCTTCCTCTACGGCCGGTCACTTTATCCGAAACCGGTCTATTTTGGACTGGAAGCCGGATACCGTTATCGCAGCCAAGAACCTTCCGATGAAATCAAGTATCTGGTAGAAATCGGCTACAACATAAACGAGAAGTCTTACGTACGCGCCAAACTTGACGGGACTTACAGCATGGATAACGCCGATGATGCACCCGCCCCGGTAATCCCAGGCGATGTAAACCCGACTTTGGCACCAGCATTTGATCTGGGAAAACTGGAACTGACCGGGGGTTATAAAATCGACAAGAAGTTCTCGACTGAATTCACCTGGACCCCGAATATATACGGCCAGAACACAGCAGCCGGTAATAACTTTCAGATCGCAGTTATTATGCAGCTGCAATAAATACCATT
>DAOVVG010000028.1 GCA_030632175.1 Gammaproteobacteria bacterium | reverse complement strand
GCAGGTTTGCGTGGATACCGGACGGGTGCACACCTCTTACCACCAGGCAGTAGCCGCGACCGGGCGGCTGTCGTCATCGGATCCTAATCTGCAGAATATCCCGGTGCGTACCGAGGAAGGCCGGCGTATTCGCCAGGCCTTTGTGGCCGGATCGGGGCGGCTGTTGCTGGCGGCCGATTATTCGCAGATCGAATTACGCATCATGGCGCACCTGTCCTCGGACAAGGGCCTGTTAAGCGCTTTTTCTGCCGGCGAGGATGTACACCGGGCCACCGCGGCTGAAGTTTTCGGGGTGCTGCCGGAGGCGGTTTCCAATGACCAGCGCCGCTCGGCCAAGGCGATCAATTTTGGCCTGATTTACGGCATGTCTGCCTTTGGCCTGGCCAAACAGCTGGGCATTGCCCGTGGTGCCGCACAGGAATACATCGATTTGTATTTTGCACGCTACCCGGGTGTGTACGATTACATGGAGGCGACCCGTGAGCAGGCGCGGCAGCAGGGTTATGTGGAAACAGTGTTTGGCCGACGGCTGTATTTGCCGGATATCAATGCCCGCAATGGCCAGGTGCGTGCCGCCGCGGAACGCACCGCGATTAATGCACCGATGCAGGGCACGGCGGCCGACATTATCAAACGCGCCATGATCACCATGCACGCCTGGCTGCAGACTGAAACCGGGCTGGATATTGCGATGATCATGCAGGTGCACGATGAGTTGGTGTTCGAGATTGCTGCAAGCGATGTGGAGGCGGCACGACCGCACATCATGGCGATTATGAGGGATGCCGCTGCGCTGAAAGTGCCGCTGGTGGTAGATATTGGCACCGGGATCAACTGGGATGAGGCGCACTGACCATGGCCAGAATGATGCACGTGTAAAAAATATAAATAATTAACTTATTGTAATTAATAACTATAATAATATTCAGCTATAGAATAATAGAGTATACATTAAGTATTTCATGGAAGCAGACAGTGGCTTTTGTACACATGCCGCTGCAGTTATCGCGGGAACCTTTTCAGTCCACAGTTATCTTAATGGCTGAATGGAGGTAATTGCCACTCTCTCCTCCCTGAGTGGACCGCCTCCTTACCTGGTGTAACTCAACCCAGGTATTTTTAATACCCCGGCAGCAATCCCCCTGGCCGGGGTTTTTTTTGGCTTAAAGTGGCAGTTGCCGGGTTACCCGGGGGCTGCCAGTCCCAGCCAGTGGTTCAGTACCTGTTGCAGTTCTTCATGGCCGGCGCGGGTATGTGCGGAAAACAACTGTATGGATGCCTCAGGGTGCAGCTTTTCCAGCGCCTTGCGGGTTTGCAGTAATGCCGCCTGCGCCGGGCCGCGCTTGAGCTTGTCTGCCTTGGTCAGCAGTACATGCGTCTGCAGTTCTGCGCTATAACACCAGCTAAGGATCTGCTGGTCAAACTCCTTGAGGGGGTGCCGGACATCCATCAGCAGGACCACACCACAGAGCGACTGGCGGGTTTCCAGATAGCGGGCAATATTGCGTTGCCATTGTCCCTTCATGGACTTGGAAACCTTTGCATAGCCATAACCGGGAAGATCAACCAGTCGAATGCCGTCGCGAACTGCGAAAAAGTTGATTTCGCGTGTGCGCCCGGGTGCCTTGCTGATGCGCGCAAGCGACTTTTGTTCGGTGAGGACGTTGAGCGCACTTGATTTGCCGGCATTGGAACGGCCTGCGAAAGCGACCTCGATACCCTCGTCTGGCGGAACCCGGCGGCTGTCCGGTGTGCCCATGATGAAACTGGTTTGTTGATAGAGGTTTTTCATGATCAGGGTGCATTAGACGCGAGTTCTCCGGTGTTGGAAAGCGGCAACTGAGTCAACGGATCGGGACAGGCAAGTTGTCTGGCTGAGTTGACCCAATGCGCCGTGACGGGTATAAAAAGAGCCCTTTTTCGTCCGTAAGGGCAGACAAGCGTTCATCACGCATGCAGAGCACCCGTCCGCGGCGGACAGGTGGATACAGGAGCAGGTCAGAAATGAAGAATTATCTTGTAATAACAATGAGTTTGCTGATTTCCATGGTGTTTGCGCCGGTCCAGGCCGCAGGTGACCCGGAGGCCGGCAAGGCCATGTCAGCAAATTGTGCCGCCTGCCACGGTGCTGATGGCAACAGCGTAAACCCGGAATGGCCGAAACTCGGCGGTCAGCATGCCGGGTACATCATCCAGCAACTGCAGTACTTCGCTGATGGTGAGCGCGATAACGCGATCATGAAAGGCATGGTAACCGGCCTGTCTGATAAGGACCGCCAGGATCTGGCCGCTTACTATTCAATTCAGAAGGTCACCTACGGTGCCGCTGCCCCCGAACTGGTCGAGCTCGGAGAAAGGATTTATCGCGGTGGCAACTCCGAAAGCGGCGTAGCGTCCTGCATGGGTTGCCATGGCCCGAACGGCGCCGGTAATCCTGGTGCAAACTACCCGGCCCTGCGTGGCCAGCATGCCAGGTACGTAGAGAACCAGTTGCACGGGTTTGCCGAGGGCAACCGGGTTAACGAAAACTCCATCAAGATGATGCAGATCATTGCCAGCCGCATGACCAACAGGGAGATTCGTGCGGTTGCCAGCTATATCCAGGGTCTGCACTAGACCACCTGTACTGACCGGCTGCCAGCGCACCGGCCGGCAGCCTTCCCGATTGAGCAGGATGTTGCAGTGACCACCGATGCGGTGAATAAAAAGCGCCCGCAAAAGACAGGCGGTGTGCTGCTGGAGTTTTTCGGCTCCATGAACCTTGCCATTACCCTGTTGGTCACGGTTGGCATTGCCTCGATCGTGGGCACGGTGCTCAAACAGAACGAGCCGTACCAGAACTACATTTCCAAATTTGGCCCATTCTGGTTCGAAGTGTTTAATTCACTCGGACTGTATGACGTCTACAGTGCGGTCTGGTTTTTGCTGATTCTCACCATTCTGGTGCTGTCGACCAGTACCTGTATCTATCGAAACGCGCCGTTGATGCTGCATGACATGCGCAGCTATCGTCTCGGTGTGCGCTTCAATTCGCTGAATGCCTTTCATTGCAGGCGCGAGTGGCGTTTACAGGCATCATCCGATGCACTGGTTGGCCGGTTGATGCCGGTGCTTGAGGCCTTCGGTTACCGTGTGCGCAGCAAGGGGTATGAAGATCATTTGGTGGTTGCGGCCAAAAAGGGTGCGATTAACCGGCTGGGTTACATATTCACACACTCGGCCATTGTCATTATCTGTATCGGCGGCCTGGTCGATGGCAATCTGCTGCTTAAATGGAAGGCCTTTAGCGGCGATATCAAGATAGAAACACGCGATATTCCTGCATCGCAGGTGCCGCAGGAAAGCCGTCTGCCGGTCGGCAATCCTTCCTTTCGTGGCTCCGTCAACATCCCGGAAGGGTCTTCCGCCAATATTGCGTTTCTGAATCTGCGTGATGGCTACCTGGTACAGCCGCTGCCGTTCTCGGTGGACGTGCAGGATTTCCGTGTTGAGCATTACAGTTCCGGGCCGCCCGAGTCCTTTGAAAGTGATCTGCTGATCCATGATCCGCAAGCGGCCGCACCGGTTGAGGCTACCATTGCCGTCAATCATCCGCTGATTTACAAGGGCTATGCCATCTACCAGGCAAGCTTTAGTGATGGCGGTTCAAAGCTGGATCTGCGGCTCTGGCCACTGCTGGGCAGTGACGCTGTGCCGGAGGACGTCAACGGGGCCGTGTTTGAGGATATTGATTTCGAAACCAGCATGGGTCCGCTGACACTGGAACTGATCAACTTTCGCCTGTTCAACATCAATCCGGTCATGCAGGAGGGCACCGGCAAGAAGTTTCGCAACTTTGGTCCCAATTTCAGTTTCAAGTTGCGTAACGAGCTGGGTGAAGCCATTGAGTATGAGAACTACATGTTGCCGGTCGACATGGAAGGGCGCCAGTACTTCCTGAGCGGGGTGCGACGTACGCCTGCAGAGCCATTTCAATACTTATATATACCGGTCGATCCGGATGGTGGCATTGAACGTTTCATGCAGTTCAATACCCGGCTGCATGACCTGGAACGTATCATGGCGACAGCACGCGGTACTGCCGGGCAGAGTGTCTCGCCGACACAAATCGGCAATGAAACATTTGTCGATGAGTTGACAGAATCCATGGCCCGCCTGGTTACCCTGTTTACCGCGAAGGGTTTTGATGGCGTGGTTGAACAGGTGGATGCATCGGCCCCGGAAGCCGAGCGGGCCAGCGTGCTGGATGCCTACCTGAAGGTTTTGCAGACCATGCTGGCGAGCCTCTATACGGAACTGCTGGCTGACAATGGTGTCGATTTATCACAAGGTATTTCCGAGCGGGATGGCAACTTTTTCGATGACGCAATTAATGCCATTGGTGCCGTCGGTAACTACGGGGCGCCTTTTTATATCCAGTTGAAGAGCTTTGAGCATATCCAGTCTACCGGTCTGCAAATTGCCCGGGCACCAGGTAAGACACTGGTTTATCTCGGTTTTACGCTGTTGATTGCAGGCGTGTTCTGCATGTTTTATGTTTCAGCAAGCCGCTTGTGGTGCTGGATAGATGAAGACGATGGCCAGACGCGCATCTTGATCGGTGGTACCGGAATGCGTCACAAGCGGGATTTTGGCAAGGAGTTTGCCCGGCTGGAAGGCGTTCTTGACGAGCAGTTCCGGAAATTCTGACGATTCTGATATATCTTCCGGACGGATAGCAGATATCCGTATCGGGTAATGACAATCACATGCAGGTAAGGTTATGGCAGTGACACGAGAAGAGATGCTGGACAGTTACCGGCGGCCGTCATTTTGGCAAACGCTGACAGCCGTTGACTGGCTATGGGCAGTGTTGGTGCTGTCAGGCTCTGGTTATGTGTTCATGCGGTACGGCGCTGTCATGGATGTCTACGAGATCAGTATTATGGCGGGTGTCACCGCTGCGCTGGCTGGAACCGGCTGGCTCTGGAAACCGGTGCGCACGCTGAGTGTCTGCGTGGCCACGCTGACCCTGTTTGCGTTGTGGCGCTATGGCGGTACGCTGGCCAACCAGGAGACGGATTTCTTTTTGAAGTACATGCTCGCCAGCCAGTCTGCCATTATGTGGATGAGCGCACTGTATGTAATGGCGACAGTCGCCTATTTTGGCGCCTTGTTTGCAAGATCGGAGTTTACCGGCAAGGTCGCAACAGCCATGACCTGGTCGGCAACCACCATGGGCATCGTCGGCCTGCTGGTGCGCTGGCGTGAATCCTATCTCATCAGCCCGGACGTCGGGCACGTGCCGGTCAGCAACCTCTACGAAGTCTTCGTATTGTTTTCCATTATTACCGCGCTGATTTACCTGTTTTATGAGGGACGTTATCGTACCCGTGAGCTGGGCGGTTTCGTGCTGCTGGTGATCTCCAGTGCCGTGGCATTTTTACTCTGGTATGCATTTACCCGAAATGCCGCCGAGATTCAGCCACTGGTGCCGGCATTGCAGAGCTACTGGATGAAGATTCACGTACCGGCCAATTTTATTGGCTACGGCTCGTTTGCACTCGCCGCCATGATAGGTGTGGCCTTTTTGTTAACCGGGAAATTTGCTTTCTTTGCGCAACGTATGCCGTCGCAGGACCTGCTTGAGGACGTCATGTACAAGTCCATCGCGCTGGGTTTTGCATTCTTCACGCTAGCGACTATTCTCGGCGCCTTGTGGGCAGCAGAGGCGTGGGGTGGTTACTGGTCATGGGATCCGAAGGAAACCTGGGCATTGATTGTCTGGCTAAACTACGCAGCCTGGCTGCATATGCGGCTGACCAGGGGCTGGAATGGCGCGCCCATGGCGTGGTGGGCGGTGATTGGCCTGTTTGTCACACTGTTCGCTTTTCTCGGTGTGAACATGTTTCTGTCGGGGCTGCATTCTTACGGTGAGCTGTAATGGCAGGTATGACAAATCACGTGCTTGAATAACAACAGAATTTTTCTTTTTTATGCCTGTTTTCAGGTATGTCGTAAGAGAGAAAAACAGGACATTTTTTCAGGAGTAGTGGATATGAAGATGGTAACAAAATGGCTGATGGTGCTGGTTCTCCCCTGTTTCATGGTGGCGGGTGCGCTGGCGGGAGACTATACGGAAGGCAAGGAATATTCGCGGCTAAAGACGCCACAACCGACATCGACCGGCGACAGCATCGAGGTGGTGGAACTGTTCTGGTACGGCTGTCCGCATTGTTACCGCCTTGAGCCAGTGCTGGAGGAGTGGCTCGCCAGCAAACCCGGGGATGTTGAATTTATCCGCATCCCGGCAGTACTGGGTCCGAACTGGGTGTTGTATGGCAAGGCTTATTACACCGCAGAATTTCTGGGCGTGTCTGACAAGATACACACCGCACTGTTCAATGCGATCCACAAGGACAAGAAGAAGATCCCGGATGTCGCTTCTTTGCAGGCCCTGTTTGTCGAACAGGGCGTGTCCGCCGAGGATTTTGACAACACCTTTAACTCGTTTGCGGTCAACGTGAAGATGAATAATGCCAAGCAGATGACGAAACGCTATGCTGTCACGGGTGTGCCGACCATTGTTGTCAATGGAAAATACAACACCAGCGCCAGTCAGGCCGGCAGCAACCAGAATATTATTAATATCATGGACTACCTGATTGCGCAGGAGCGTTCACAGGCAGCTGCATCGAGCACGCAATAGCACTGCGTAACGGTCCTGGCGAATTGGAGAGAATTGTCCGATTGCAGACTATACTGGTAACGGGTGGCGGGCAAACAATGCCACTTTACACGCGTAAGGATAGCTGGCGGATGCCGGTAGAAGCACATGGAGCACACAGGAACAGGTATGACCGAGTTGGCAACACGCCCACAACACACGTCTGAACTCAGAGCGCCTGAAAAAGCAGACGTTAACACGGGGCAGCACATCAGGCTGCTCAGTTACAACGTGCAGGCCGGGATCAGCACTGCCCGTTACCGGCATTACATTACCCACAGCTGGAAACACGTCCTGCCGCATGCGCAGCGTTTCAGTAATCTGGATCGTATTGCGAGGCTGGTAAAAGACTACGATATCGTTGGTTTGCAGGAACTGGATGCCGGCAGTCTGCGCAGCAACAATGTCAACCTGACGCAATATCTGAGTGAAAAGGCGGATATGCCCTTCTGGTCTGACCAGACCAATCGGCGTATCGGACGTTTTGCCAGCCACAGTACCGGGGTGCTGAGCCGCTTTCATCCTCACGAAATCGTTGAACACCGTCTGCCGGGCAGAATCCCCGGGCGTGGCGCGTTGTTTATCCGTTACGGCAGCAAGCAGGATTCACTGGTGGTGCTGATTTTGCACATGGCGCTGGGCAGGCGGGCGCGTTTGCGCCAGTTCGATTACATCAGCGATATTGTCAATGAATACCGACACGTGATTGTGATGGGTGACCTGAACTGCCACTCACAAAGCGCCGAGATGGATTACCTGATTGATCGCACCATGATGAGGGAGCCAATGCACGGCATGTGTACCTTCCCGAGCTGGCGGCCGCAACGCAATATCGATCATATCCTGGTTACGCCGACCCTGCAGGTCAACCATGTCAAGGCGCTGAACTTTTCACTTTCCGATCATTTGCCGGTTGAAATGCACATCACCCTTCCGGAATCGATACAGCTCGGCAGCTGATAACGGTAGCTTCGTAACCGTTTCGCAGGCAGCTGAAAGGTATCTCGGCCGGGACCGGGAGCAATTACTGCCCGCTGTACTGTTTACTGCCACCTACCGTGTTGTGATAGAACTGAAATTTCGTTGTCTCGTATATCCCCCTGGCCAGGTCTTTCAGAGATGCGGCCTTTTCCGGAAACTCTGCAGAGACATCTGCAGACGGGTCTTCAGCATGCAGGTCATGCAGCTTTGCGTCGCTGCCATCGTGCTGCATTCGCAGCATATAGTTTTTCGTGATGGCGCCAATAACAGGTGTGCGCTTTCCGGATGTCTGTGTGTACACGGCGCGCTCACCTTCCGGTACCGGCCCGTTGATATCGCGCCCCATGGTTGAGTTGACATGGTCGATGCCCAGCCACCCGGCGATTGTCGGGATGACATCTACCAGGCTGATGGCATCTTCAACAACGCGGTGTTGCAGATATCCGGGGGCATAGATGATGAATGGTACATGTAAGCCATCCAGATCCAGGATCTCGTAGAAAGGTTCCATGTGCGGTGTTGTGGTGATGCGATTGTTGTGGTCACCAAACACTACAAAAATCGTATCATTGAGATAGTTACTGTGTTTCGCCATTTCCAGGAACTTGCCAATATTGAAATCCAGCAAGCGCACGGCATTGTATTGTGCAGTACTTTTGAAGCCATGCTTGCTGGCTTCTTCTTCGGGAAGCTCGTCTACCTGAAAACCATCGTTGTCCTCGGGGATGGTAAATGGACGGTGGTTGGCAGCTGTTTGTATGTAGGCGAAAAACGGGCGGTCTTTCGGTTGCTGTGCAAGCACCCTGTCGACTTCCTTGAACAATCCCAGATCTGAAATGCCCCAGACATCGACCAGTGGTTCTGTATACATGTCTTCCTGGTACAGGTGGATGCCCTTGATGCTGTTTTGAATGAGCGCACTCATGTTCGCCCAGCCGGCGTTGCCACCGATAAAATAAAATTTCTCGTGCTCATTGAGGTAATTCAGGGTAATGCGCTGCTCGGCAATCAACGGGTTGCGGGTGGCTGTCTTGACTGATGACACGTCGGGTAAGCCGGTAATGCTTGCAAACACAGTGCGCGATGTGCCGGATACTGGCACATAGAAATTTGTGAAAAACCAGCCGTTATTCGCCATCATGTCGAGATTTGGCGTTGTTTTCAGCGGGTTATTGTAGGCGCTGACCCGGCTGGCACCGAGCGATTCCAGCATGATAAGTACAATATTCGGTGGTCGTTCAAACTGTAATTTTTGCGGCCCGGCAGATAACACCCGGTCATAATTGAAACCGGTTTCGTCCTTCTCCGTTACATTCAGATAATCTGCAATTGCCGGGTAATAGTGGCGCACCTCCGCCAGGTCATAATGCGGCTCTCTTTGCTCGAAGGTGTCATAGAAGAACAACACCGGGTTAATGCCGAGCGCGGAGACGGCGTCATTGCCTGAAAAAAATGCATGATTCCAGCGCAGCGGTACCGGGTTCTCAATGTTGATGTCGGTAAAGCGGCCGAGCAGACCGACAAGTACCAGCAGCGTGACGACCAGGGTGCCGGTGGCTGTCTGCAGTTTTGATACGGGTTGTTGATCCCTGTCGAGCGTGTGGCGTTCCAGCAGCATGACCAGCCAGATGGCTGTAATGGCCGTGAGCAGCCATGCCAGTGTGACCCAGACAACCGGGTAACTCTGCCACAACATGTTGGCAGAGATGGACAGGTCGTCAAAAAAGCGTATGACAGTGGAATTCATGCGAATCCCGAGGTAGGTGTAGTGGCCGAAATCAATAATATAAAACAGCAGTGTGATTAACAGCGCGGCGCCAATATAAAGCCGCGCCAGTTTGCGTATTGCCGGTGAGCGTGAAACGTTATAGCGTGGCAGCCAGGTGAGCAGGAAGACCGGCAGGCTGAGTATTAGCGCCAGTCTCAGATCGAACTTTACGCCGATATACAGTGTTTGATACACAATGCCCGGATCCGGGTGCACAGTTTGCCCGACTTCCGAAAAGCCGAAGTAAAACACGGCGCGCAGGGCAACAAAGATCAGGAAAAACAGTGCCACAACACCTGCTGTGTATTGCAAACGTCCAGACTTCAACCAGGCCATCAACCAACTCCTTGCTTTATAAAACGGGCGGCAACTACCGCGTATGTAAATCGCTTACCGGGTGTGATTTCTTGATAATGCGGGTTTGAGCCACGTCAGCGCCACCATGACAACAAACACGGGGTCCAGCAGATAATCCCACAGATTGTGTGATTCCAGCATTTGCAGGGACCAGGCAACCACCGCGGCAGTTAGGGTGATTGTCAGGAAATAGTATTTCCGCCACCAGAGCAACAGCGTCATTATAAACAATATCGCCAGTAACCAGGGGTTGGAATATCCCAGGCTGTAGCTGTCAAAGCGGGTCAATCCGAGTGCGAAAGGGTAGAGTAGCAGCGCGGTCACCGGCAACAGCCAGCGTAGCAGCACCAGTTCGTTATTTCGGTAGAGTTGCCACGAAAAATTTTGTTGCAGAATGAAGGCGATATAAAAAAACAGTGCTGTGATGGAGCTGTCGCCGAAGATGCCGCGCACCGTGTACCAGCCAGGATCGTTGCCAGCTGGCAGCATCACCAGCAGGGTAATGCTGATCATCACCAGCACCCGCACGGCGAGCGGCAGTCTGGCCACTGGTAGCAGCAGGGTAGCCCAGGCGATGCACAGCAAAGCGGCAGACAGGCCGGTCAGCATCGGTGATGAACTGATCATGAGTCCGTGCCCGCGGCTATGCGCATATTCAGAAGTGCTGCGCGATTAAACCAGACATGTTTTATATGTTTTCTTTTCCAGGTGTAGAACAGGTGGAAATTGCCGTTGCCTGCTTTCAGCAGGAACGGGTAGGAAAACGGGTTGTGAATCTTCTCGCTACCATCCAGGTTTTCAAACTGATGAATCAGCTGCCAGTCAGCGTCCCCTGTCGGACGCCAGGCCATGGTGATGTCGTCTCGTTCGGTGGGGTGGTTATTGAACACCAGCAGCAGTTCATCCGCTGCATCCAGCTGCACAACACTGGCCGCGGAATCCGGGTTGGGGAGTGTCAGCGGGTCAAGCGCTGTCCAGTCGGCGAGATTGTTCTGACTGTGGCTGAACCAGAGTTTGCCGGGCTGTTGTGCTGAGGTGTTGCGCATAAACGCGATGGCATTGACGGAATCTACCGGTAACACGGCCGGCTGGATCGCTTCCCGGCCGTGGCTGATACGGTACTTGCCGGTTACTGCACCGTTGCTGTCTATTCGCAGCAGCTCTGAAAATTTACCGATGAATTCATGGTAGGCCGGCAGGATGACATCGCCCTGCTCAGTCAGCAGCGGTGCATTCCGGACCAGCGTGCTGATGTTCATGAAAGGTGAGCTTATCAGACGCCTGACCGGCCCCCAGGTGCTGCCGTTATCCCTTGATACCGACAGGTTAATCGAGCTGCCGGCCCAGCCGCCTACCGATACCGACACAAAAAACAGCCAGAGCTCATCGCCCTTCACGACTGCCACGGGATTCCCCAGCTTGCGAATGTACCTGCGGGTATCAAGGGTGACTTTCTGACGGTCCATGGCCCCGTGAATGTCGGACCAGCTGCCAGTGGTGTTGCTGAACACGCGGCTGTAGATCGCAGTGTCCTTGCTACCCTCGCGTTTGCCGCCATACCAGAAAACGCGGATATCACCATTATTCAGTTCAACGGCGGTTGCGCTGTGTACCTCCCGGGTGAGGTCACCGGAAATAAAGGCTGATTCCAGTATCGGTTCGCTGTTTCCGTCTTTGCTACTGAGGTCCGGGAGGACGAACGTGGCTGGCTGGACATCAGGCAGGGTGATCAGTGCCCTCGCGAATCCGGATACCACCATAAGGAGGACGCCGAGTCGGATTATTGTCATTGCGGATGCTGGCTCATTGGATCAGGCAAGGGATTGTGACTGCGTTTCTGTTGCCACGTCAAACCGGGATCAGCTGTAATGCTGATCACGAGAAAACCATTATTTCAGGTCTTATGGCGGGTTTTTCTGGTAAATGGCGGTGGTTGGCTGGAATGTAGTGTTGCCAGCGCAGCCACGGTGTTTTTCCGGGCATAGATATTCCCACTCAATGTTGGCTTTCACTATAATCAGTCTTTGCACCGTGCTGACGATGTTCGCAGGTCGCAACAGGGTAACTGTAAGCCGGCACTACCAGCCAAGTATTCAAGGAGCTTTAAATGAACAATATATTGCGTTCTGCGTTGATTTTTCTGGTGTTGACAGTGGCACTGCCAGCCAGCGTGCTGTCTGCTGACAAGGCCGTTACCACGAGTGATCCCGAGATAGCACAGGAAGACCTGAAGCTGAAACTGAAGCCGTTGATGCGCGCTGAGCTGAAGGTAGAGGCGGACGCTTGGTTGCACTTGCTGGAGGATAAGGTCACAGAAATTAGCACGGCAGAGATAGCGGTAAAGGACAAACTGCGGGAAGTGTCTGCTGCCGAAAACGTCGAGTCAGCAATCGACGCGGTTGAGAAGGCTAATAACAAGGCGGCTGAAGCAACGGATGCCGAAGAGGCGGCGGCTGCGGTTCGGGAAGCAAAGCAGGCGCTTGAAGATGCCGTTGCCGAGGCGAAGGAGGCAGTAGCAAAGGTAGAAGGTAATGCGGATACCGCCGAGGTAACCGCCATCGCTGCCGAGATGGCAGCAGAGAAAGCGGCGGCAGAGAAAGCCAGGAAGGATGCAGCAGGCGAGCAGGAAGCCGAAGCTGAGCCAGAGGTCGATACCGAGGGTGATGCACCGCAGACCAAAACAGACACAGCCAAGAAAAAAATTGACGCCGCCGTTGCAAAAAGAAACGAGGATCGTGCAAACCTGTTGGACTATCTCGCCGAGCTGCGTGGTCAACAGACCAATTTGATTGACCGGACCAACCTGGTTATTGAGGCCTTTGAGGAGAAAGGTGGCAAGGTTGAGGAGGTCGAGGAGTACCGGCAGTATGTCACAGCCGTGGCTGGTATCGAGGTTGATGTAACAGACATCAGCGCAACCTGGGCGACCATCACCGGCTGGCTGTTTTCCGAGGAGGGCGGGCTACGCTGGGTCAAGAATGTCGGTCTGTTCCTTGTTATCATACTGATTGCCATGTTCTTTTCTAGGCTGGTGGGCAAGGCGATTAAAAAAGTCATGGCGCGTTCCAGCCAGACATCGCAGTTACTCGGCGATTTCCTGGTGACCACCTCGCGGCGCCTGGTGCTTGCGGTCGGTATCATCATTGGCCTGGCTGCACTGGAAGTGAATATCGGGCCGCTGCTGGCTGTTATCGGTGCCGCCGGCTTTGTGATTGCCTTTGCCCTGCAGAGTTCTCTGGGCAATTTCGCCAGCGGCATCCTGATCATGGTGTTCAAGCCGTTTGATGTTGGCGATATGGTCGAGATCGGTGGTGTGCTCGGGACGGTCAAATCGATGAATCTGTTGTCCGTATTGATTCACACGCCGGATAACAAGGCAGTCATCATTCCCAACAATAATGTCTGGAGTGGTTCGATTACCAACGTGACCGGTACCAATACCCGGCGGGTGGACCTGATTTTTGGTATCGGTTACGGCGATGATATCGAGAAGGCAAAGGGCATCATGGAACAGGTTGTCAGTGAACATCCGCAGGTGCTGAAGGACCCTGCGCCGGTCGTTCGCGTGCATACGCTGGCAGATTCCTCGGTGAACTTCGTGTGTCGGCCGTGGGTGAAGACGGATGATTACTGGGATGTCTACTGGGACGTGACGCGTACCGTGAAGGAACGTTTTGACCAGAACGGCGTTTCCATACCGTTCCCGCAACAGGATATTCATGTGATCGAGGCGCTGCAGGTCAAGAGTGACGCGGTTAGCAACAAGGCGCCGGTATCAGAAGCCGGCGGCAGTGCTGCTGGCAAAAGCAAGTCACCCAGAGAGGCTGCCGCAGGTGGAGATGCCAACCTTGACGGAGACGATGCCTAGACAAGCGAGGTGCAACGGATATTTCGTAGGATGGGTAAAGCGCAGCGTACCCATCATTGATCGTCGTCATGACGGGTACGTCACTTCGTTCCTTTACCCATCCTACGAGCTCTTCCAGCCAGCGCTTGCAGGCACGGGTCACAACAATGATTCGCGCATGCAAGCAGCTGATCAGCCGGCCATTGGTGCGCTGTCTGGATTGTTGCCGGCAGACCCGTGATGGTCTCTCTTGAACGCACGCCCGATCAGAAAGCCGAACAGGGCCACCGGGAAATGCCGTGGCAGCAGACGGTTTTCCCACGCATAGAACTTGTTTAACAGGCCCGAGACAACCGTCGCTTTTCTGCCCAGCGCCTTGATGCCGGTTCTGGCAACCTGTTCGGGTGACTGCGAGAAAATCGGTATCTTTGAGAAATCCAGTGGCATATTCGCCGGCATGTCCGTGGACGTCAGGCCGGGTGACAACACGGTGACATCAACACCGCTGGTTTTCATCTCCACGTGCAGCGCCTCACCCAGCGACAGAATATAGGCCTTGGTGGCGGCATAACTGGCGACATGCGGAATACCCTGGTAGCCAAACAGACTGGAGATGAACAGCATGCCACCGTGGCCACGGGCGGCCATTTTTGCACCGAATACCTTTGCCATCTGCATGGGTGCAGTGATATTCAGCTTCAGCATGTTCTCGTTGTCTTCCAGTGATGTGTGAATAAATGCGCCGCTCAGCTCCATGCCTGCGTTCGGAACTACCAGCCCGATTTCAAGATCGCTGGTCAGCAGTTCAATCTTGCTGATGCTTTCCGGGTCGGTCAGGTCAGCGCGGATGGTGCGTACCTCCACGCCGTAGTTCTCACTGAGTTCCTGCTGCAGTGTATCCAGCAAGGTCTGGCGTCGCGCTATAGCGATGATATTCAGTCCTCTTGCAGCCAGTTCGGTTGCCATGGCCCTGCCGATGCCGGCACTTGCGCCAGTGACAATTGCCCACGGTCCGTATTTTTCCCTGAATTCCGCCATACGATTTCTCCTTCCCGACTCGTAATCGGAGACTGTGTATATCCAGCTAAATGAACAGGCACACATCGGATTTCCGTGCGACCGGGAGAAATGAAGTGGCGCCGACGAAATCGCTGACTTCCGGGATGAATTCGCTGTTATCAAAACCAAAAACATCAACGGTCATCTGGCAGGCAATCATGTTGACGTCAGCCTCCAGACACAAGCCCCGCAGTTCTTCAATGGTAGCCACGCCCTTGTTCTTGAAGGTTTTTTTCATTAGTCCGGTGGCCACTTTCTCGAAGCCGGGGACGCCTGCCATCAGCAGGTTGGGCATTGGCCAGTCGACGTCCTGAAACCACTTTGGACCAAATGGCATCTTCATAGGCATGGCGGGATTACCCAGCGGACTGACCTCGGCGTTGATATCCTTCTTCAGTAGCAACAGGCCATAGAAGGTAAAGAACATATCAACGTCCCAGCCCAGTGCGGCTGCGGTTGAGGCAAGAATAAACGGCGGGTAGGCCCAGTCGAGAGATCCCTTGGTGGCGATAATGGACATCGACGGCGTTTTGGACGTTTCAATCTCGGCCATTTTTTTGGGTAACAGCTCATCGAGACGTTGCTCCAGCCATGTATCCAGCTGCGCATTCTGCGTGGTATTTTCAGCGGTTGTTGCCATGATTTTTTCTCCTTGTCGGTTCGTCTGCTGATCAGGCCTTTTCAATAAGAAACACAAAGCCGCTGTCAGCTTCATTGCTGGAGAGCAGGCGATTGCCGGTTTGTGTACAAAAGGAAGCGATGTCTTTAACGGAGCCCGGGTCGCTTGACGTGACCTCCAGGATCTCGCCGCTATTGATGAGATTGAGAGCCTTGCGGGTTTTCAGGATGGGCAGCGGGCAGTTCATGCCGCGGGTATCGAGTTTTTCAGCTACAGTCGTCATAACAACCTCCGTGAAAATTGTGTACCGAACAGTACAATATGGGTATATGCCATAATACTAATGGTGTCAAGCTATTTTGTACTGTTCGGTATAAAATAATGACAGGTGGTAAAACTGTATAGATATGGCAAGAACCAGACAATTCGATGAAAGACAGGCGCTTGTGTCAGCGATGCTGGTGTTTTGGGAGAAGGGCTACGAAGCTACCTCGATCCAGGACCTGGAGCAGGCAATGGGCCTGAACCGTACCAGTATTTATAATGCGTTTGGCAACAAACGGGCGATCTTTAACCGCGTAATGACCTGTTACAAGGAGTCCGTGATGTCGTCGCTGCTGGCCGAACTGGACAGCACACCGAATGTGCGTGAAGGAGTACGACGCATGTTGAACGGCGCACTGAATATTCACTTTGATGAAGATAACCCGGGTGGCTGCCTGGTGGTGTTATCCGTACTGGAAAGTGAACAGCACGATGCAGAGTCGCGCGCTGCGATGCAGCAAACCTTTCAGGATCTGAAAAGTGCATTACAGGACCGGCTGAGCAGGGCAAAGAAGGCGGGGGAGCTGTCAAAAGATCTTAACGTGGGCAGTACCGCGACAACCATCAGTACCACCATGGCCGGCATGATGGTGATGGGCAAGGCCAACTTCAGCAAGGCGGCACTGAAGAAAACCATTAACCAGGTAGTGAGTCTGCTGGATTAGTACCGGGCAGAACCAAACAGGGCAGAAACAGCACGATGGCGACAAGAGAAGTATTGCGTATGGGTGATCCGCGCCTGCTGGAAGTTGCTGTGCCGGTTACCGACTTTGATACGCCGGAATTGCATGCACTGGTGCGGGACCTGTTGGATACCATGCGTGCCGAGGACGGTGCGGGTCTGGCTGCCCCGCAAATAGGCGTGGGTTTGCGTGTCGTGGTATTCGGCTTCGATGAAAATATCCGTTATCCGGATGCCGAGGCTGTACCACAAACAGTGCTGGTCAACCCGGTGATCGAAGTGCTTGCCGGGGATCGCGAGGATGACTGGGAGGGCTGCCTCAGCGTACCCGGGCTGCGTG
>DAOVVG010000202.1 GCA_030632175.1 Gammaproteobacteria bacterium | reverse complement strand
TGTGCCATTGAAATGATCCATACCTATTCTTTAATCCATGATGATTTGCCCGCCATGGACAACGATCGCCTGCGAAGAGGAAAGGCAACCTGCCATATCGTTTTTGACGAAGCAACTGCGATCCTGGCTGGAGACGCCCTGCAATCTATCGCCTTTCAGGTACTCGCTAACGACAGCAAACAGAGCGCTGGTGACGCCACGCGATTAAAGATGATCAGGACGCTGGCACTCGCATCCGGATCACGAGGCATGGCCGGCGGACAGGCCATAGATCTCGCCGCCACCGGCAAACAATTGAACATTGCTGAGCTCGAGGACATGCATATTCACAAGACCGGCGCCCTGATCAGAGCAAGTGTGGCTTTGGGTGCACTCTGCAACCCTGAGGTTGACAGCAAGCAACTGGCAAAACTGGATCGTTATGCAAAGTGTATCGGCCTTGCATTTCAGATACGCGACGACATCCTTGATGTAGAAGGTGAAACCAGCACACTGGGCAAAAATACCGGGATGGACCAGCACCGTGAAAAGTCCACTTACCCGGCCTTGAACGGTCTGGAGGAATCACGGCAACGGGCCAGTGACCTCCACGCCGAGGCACTGGACAGTCTGTCCGGCTTCGATGAGCGCGCTGACCCCCTGCGCTGGATATCCTTATATATCATTGAAAGAGAAAGGTAATTTAATACCCAAACCGGATACTGGAATTGCGCAAATCTGGCCAGTCAGGTAATATTCCGACTAATCTACTCAGGAATTAGTCAGGAACCGGGAGAAACCCGACAGCTACCTCTTTCGACTTGTATTCACGCCCGACATTGGCAGGTAGGCTTCCTTTCCCGGCATTCTCAGACAGTTTCCACATCAACCCGGTATACAACAGATGAAATCCACCGAATCGGCACAGAAAACCCAGGACGCCATCGCCGACGTACAAAACAGCGCCGACACACGGCGGATACCCATAGACAAGGTCGGTATCAAGGACATTCGTCACCCGGTGCGGGTAAAGGATCGCTCCGGTGGTGAACAGCACACCATTGCCAACTTCAACATGTACGTCAACCTGCCCCACAACTTCAAGGGCACACACATGTCTCGCTTCGTAGAGATTCTGAATCTTCACGAGCGCGAGATCACGGTTGAGTCATTCAAGGAAATGCTGAGTGAGATGACCGAGCGACTGGAAGCCGACTCCGGTCATATCGAAATGAGTTTTAATTACTTCATTAACAAGACCGCGCCTGTCTCGGGCGTCGAAAGCCTGCTGGATTATGATGTCAGCCTGATCGGTGAAATTATTGATGGCAAAATAAAAATGAACATCAAGGTTATTGTGCCGGTTACCAGCCTGTGTCCCTGCTCCAAGAAGATTTCTGACTACGGCGCGCATAACCAGCGCTCGCATGTCACCGTTAGCGCAGTAACACAAGGCTTTGTATGGATCGAGGATCTGATCGACCTGGTTGAAAAGGAAGCATCATGCGAGCTATTCGGACTGCTTAAACGCCCCGACGAGAAATTTGTAACCGAGAGGGCCTATGATAACCCCAAGTTTGTTGAAGACATGGTCCGGGACATTGCAACCCGGCTGAATGACGACAACCGTATTACTGCCTATGTTGTGGAATCAGAGAACTTCGAATCCATTCATAACCACTCGGCTTACGCACTGATTGAACACACCAAGGAATCTGCCTGACCTGCTTCCCGGTTAATATTTTTTCCGCAACGTCATCAGGCGGCCTTCATTGACAATTTCCAGCCGGCCAAGGTAGGACATACCCAGCAAGGTCTGTTCCGGTTGCGCCCCATCCAGCACCACAGCCCCGACATTATGTAACTCAAGGTCTCCGACCTTCACCGTATCCAGCGTCACGGACCAGGCACGTTCCACACCCGAGGCCGTGGTAACGGCTGACGGGGTACCGTTAACACGGAAATCTATCCCCAGCCGCCTTGCCTGGGCGGAATTCATGGCTACCTTGGTCGCACCGGTATCTACCAGAAACGGCACTGGCAACCCGTTAATACTCCCGACCGTGGTATACATTCCTGTCGTATTACGCCAGACCTGCACTTCCTTCACTGTTGCAGTTCGCTTGCGCGCACTTACCCGCCCGTCCAGCTTTGCCTCCAGCCGTTCTCCATCCACCTCCAGTACGGCGGCCTCGCTGTCTGCCGAGATCAGTTTGACCCCTTCCGGACTCGTCTGCCCTACTCTCAGCAGGTGCTGTTTACCATCAACAAGCACTACGGCACGCTCACTGAACAGGCCGACAACACGCACATCAATATCGGCCCGGGCAACGGACATCATGCCTGCGAAGAACAGCGCCAGGATATACAATAGCGGGAGGACATGAATATTTCTGGATAATGGCATAGTTCCAACCTACAGGATTACGATGACTGATTATGAGACCTCTCACCATATTTCGCCACATCGCCTGCGAGGGACCAGGTTACCTGTCCGAAATACTCGACCGCCAGTCGATTCCCTGGCGGATGGTCAATATCGACCAGGGTGAAACAGTACCCGGGGATATCGATGACTGCTCGGGACTGGTTTTCATGGGCGGCCCCATGAGCGTGAATGATTCGCTGCCCTGGATCGAGCAGGAACTGTCACTGATCAGACTGGCACAGGCACAGAACTTGCCGGTACTGGGACACTGCCTGGGCGGACAACTGATCAGCAAGGCACTGGGTGGCGTAATCAGGGCCAATCCGGTAAAGGAGATTGGATGGCATGCCGTGCGTAAATGCGATAATGACACGACTGAAGAGTGGCTGAATGGCGTGCCCGATGAAACAACCCTGTTTCACTGGCATGGTGAAACCTTCACCATCCCGGAGGGTGCTGAACCCATCCTGGAGAATGACAACTGCGCCCACCAGGCCTTCGCAATCGGCAATACCCTCGCCCTGCAATGTCACATTGAAATGACGGCACCCATGGTCAGTGAATGGGCCACGCTCTATGCAGACGAACTGAAAGACAGTGCTCCAACCGTACAATCAGCAGAACATATGACAGCCAACGTGCAGGACAGGGTTATTGCAGCGCAGCAGGTGGCGGATATCGTCTACCAGCGCTGGCTGGAACCGGTAATCACCACACGGGAGTCAGATTGAACTGATCCTGGATTGAGCTAATCAGGGTTGTGGCCGTTCGAAAGTCCATTGCCGGTCATCAGACAATTCTTTGGAGAACCGGTAGCCGTCCTGCCTGAATTTTTTGATCGCAGCAGGCGTCTCTATCCTGTTGCGAATAATAAAGTCTGTCATCATGCCACGTGCGCGCTTTGCAAATATTGCGACAACCCGGGTTTTACCCGCTTTCGTTTCCTTGAAATTAATATTCAGCAACTGTCCTTGCAGCAACCGGGGTTTTACAGATTTGAAATATTCATTTGAGGCAAGATTCACCAGCACCGGCTGCTTTTGCTTCTCCAGCTCCCTGTTCAAACTGTCTGTAATACGTTCACCCCAGAACTGATACAGATTATCTCCACGCGGGTTCTTCAAACGGGTCTTCATTTCAAGGCGATACGGCTGAATCAAATCGAGAGGCCGCAGGCAACCGTACAGGCCTGACAGAATTCTTAAGTGATTCTGTGCATAGTCAAAATCATCTGCCGTAAAATTTTCAACATCAATGCCACTGTATACATCACCCTTGAAAGCAAGGATTGCCTGCCTGGAGTTCTTCATGGTGAAGGGTGTTTTAAATGACTTGTAGCGACCCACGTTAAGTGTGTGGCAAGGTGGTCGGGGACTCATCAACTCCCGTAGCTCGGTCGTTTTGACTTTTTTGAGCTCCCTGATCAACAACTCCGAGTCCTTCAAATCCGCCGGCCTGGAGTATTTTCGTGTCAGTCCGGGCGTCTCGAAGTCCTGCCCCTTTGAAGGTGATAGTGTGATGATCATTGCTGATTTCTTTCGATAATGGGTAACAAGCGTGATTATACAAAGTCCAAAGGACAAGGTCTAAACCAGTACGACCACCAATTGCAATACGGCTGCTGCAAAAACGCCTGCCAGCAGGTCATCCACCATAATGCCGAAGCCACCGCCGACCTTGCGGTCCAGCCACCTGATAGGCCAGGGCTTGACGATATCGAAGAACCGGAACAATACAAATCCCAGCACAACCCACATCCAGCCAGAGGGTGCCAACGTCATGGTAATGAGATAGCCAACAATTTCGTCCCAGACAATACCGGGGTGATCATGTACTCCCAGCCGCCGGGCAGCTTGTGCGCAGATGGGGATACCGGCAAGGAACAGGGCTACCAGCAGAACCAGGTAACTGGTTAGCGACAGGGGGAATGTTTGCAGCAGATAATACAGCGGGATCGCCACCAATGTTCCCGCGGTACCTGGCGCACGCGGTACCAAGCCACTGCCAAATCCAAAGGCAAGGAAGTTGACGGGGTGCAGCAACAGCTTTGCAGATATCTTCTCAGCCATGCCCTTCCCCGTCGAAGTGCCGGTAACCGGCCCTGTCGGGTTGCCAGTCTTCACCGTTCTCCAGCTTACAACGAATGCCAGCAGCAGCCTCAATCACCCCGATTGAGGTACACCCGCCGGGCAACCCGGCACAGCGTGCTTCAATAACATCACAGTGCTCAGCCGGGACGGTAAAACACAGCTCGTAATCATCTCCGGCAGACAGTGGCAACTCGTTAAACAGGACCCGGTGATTATCCAGTTGTTCAACGGCCGTAACGAATCCTGCTGAACGCGGCAAGGCCTCAATCTGCACCGACGCGCCCAGCTTATCGGTCTCCAGCAAATGTCCAAGATCAGCCAGCAGTCCATCCGATATATCAATCGCGGCACTTGCATGAC
>DAOVVG010000262.1 GCA_030632175.1 Gammaproteobacteria bacterium | reverse complement strand
GGACGTTGTGACGACACCTGCACTGGTTACCCGTGCCACCCTTGAGGCCCGTCTCAAGGAGGTTGAGGCATCGACCAGGCTGGATGAAGATGCCCGTGCGAGCCTGGTTGAGACAATCAACAAGGCACTGGGTAATCTCGAAGCTATCAAGACCAGCAAGGCCACGACTGAGGCTTATGTGCAGGCAAGGAAAACTGCACCGGAGCAGGCCAGCGCAATTCGTACACAGCTGGCTGCAGATGCTCAGGATGATTCCGGGGTAACGATCAAGGCAACCACGGATTCCCCGTTTGATGTCATTGAGGGCGAGTTGTTGCAGGAGAAGGCCAATCTGGCCGCGGTCCAGGCCAAATTGTCTGACCTGCGCGGGCAGCTGGATACCAGCGATAACCGCCCGTCTATCGTGCAACAACAATTACTGCAGGCGAAACAGGACAAGGAGAGTCTTGAAGCAGAACTCAAGCTGCAGGATTCCTCGGGCCAGACTTCCGGAGCAGGGGAAGCCAATCGTTGGTCGCTAACTACCCGAATAGCTGCATTGCGTAGCGAAATCGGCATGCTGGACCAGGAGTTGTTGAGCATGCCAATGCGTGTTGAGTTGCTGGAGGCGCAGCGGGACAGGGCGGCGCGTTCTGTCAAACGCGTTGCAACGCGGGTCAAGATGCTTGAACAATTGTCCAGTCACCAGGGGCATGTTGAAGCCGAACAGGCAAGGCAAGAAGCCGCCGCAGCAGTTTACGAGTCTGCCGGAAAACACGCTCTTGTCCGGGAGCTGGCAGAAAAAAATGCCGAGCTGACTGGCGAGCTGGCAAGCATTGCCGCCAGTCTCCGCAAGGTCAGCGCCAGTGATGAATCTATCGACAAGGAAGCCGGCAGAATCGAGGAATATTTCCGTGCTGCACAGGAACGACTCGAGATTGCCGGATTAAGCGAGGTGCTCGGTGAAGTGTTGCGCGAACAGCGCCAGACATTGCCGAATATGCGAAAACTGCGCAAGCGCATCAGCAGAATCGAGGATGATAATGCGCAGGCCGCATTGCGCCAGATTCGGCACAGTCAGGAATACAAAAGCCTGCGTGACATGGATGATTATATCGAGGCCAGTACAGCAGAGCTGGAAGCGGCAGAAGCCGCAGCAATTGGCGCTGATGTCAGGGAGCTGGCAGTAGCGCGCAAGCAATTGCTCGAAAAGGTGCTGAATCTGGACAAGTCCTATTCGCGCTCAATTGAAGAACTCGCCACCAGTTACCGACGCTTGCTGAAAACAACGCTCGACTATGATGTTTTCCTTGCAGAAAATTTGCTGTGGATTCGCAGTGCACCAATGCCGAGTCTTGCTACACTCAAGGCCATTCCAGGGCAATTGGCAATGCTGTTTTCTCCCGCGCGCTGGCTGGAAGCGGTGGGTGCGCTGCCAGCCGGTTTTGCTGCTTCGCCGTTTGCTGTGATGCTGCTTGCTGTGTTCGCCTTTCTGCTGTTGAAGGCGCGGCGCTTACAGGTGTTGTTGAGGGCAGATGCCATGCAAGTCGGCAAGCCTTCACTTGACAGATTTTCCTATACCCTGCAGGCGCTGGGGGTGACGCTGTTGCTGGCTGCGCCCTGGCCCCTGCTGCTCTGGACGGTGGGTTGGGCGCTGGGTGCTGCGCCGGACGAGCAGCAGTTTCCAAGGCTGGTGTCGATGGCATTGCTGACCGTGGCACCGGCATTTTTCTATGTACAGTTTTACAGTGAACTGTGCGTCCCCGAAGGGGTCGCTGCTAAACATTTTCGCTGGCCAGACCCGTTGCCGCAGCGGCTGCGCCAGGGATTTTCATTCCTGAAAATCACTTTTCTGCCGGCAATGTTGATCGCTGTAATGGTCGTCTATGATGAGCAAAAAGCTTTTCATGGCGGTCTGGAACGGATAATTCTGGTTGTTGCTCTGAGTGTGCTTGCGGTTTTCTTTTATCGGTTGATTAACCTGCTGATAGATCAGTCGATCGGAACCCTGGCAAGGCAGCGTTATCTGTGGCTTGCGCTCACCGTGGTGACGCCGCTGTCACTGGCAATACTGGCATTTGCAGGTTACTTCTATACGGCGGGTACGCTCGGTTGGAGCCTGGTGCAAACGCTGTGGTTTGTGTTCGGGCTGGTGGTGTTGCATCAGGTTATCGTGCGCTGGTTGTTGCTGGTGCAGCGCCGGCTGGCGCTGAAGGCAATTCGCGATCGTATGCAGGCGATGCGGGAAGAGAAAGAGAAGGTTGAAGTTGATTCCGAGATGGAAGGCATGCCGGTTCAGGAAGACGAACCGGAAATAGACCTGGTGGCAATGAGCGAGGAAAGCCGCAAGCTGCTGAATACCGTGCTGGTGATTATCGGTATTATCGGTTTCTGGCTCATCTGGTCTGATGTATTGCCGGCTTTTAATATATTGAATGAAGTTACGCTCTGGCATCACACGGTGATTGTTGCCGGTGAGGAGAGTATGGCGCCGATCACACTGGCAGACATCGGGCTGGCCATTCTGATTGCTGTGGCGACGGTCGTCGCCATGAAACGCTTCCCGGCCTTGCTGGAAATACTCCTGCTGCAGCGCGTCAAGATGACGGCCGGCAGCCGTTACACGATCACCACGTTAACAACCTATTTGATTGTCGGTGTCGGGCTGATTGTATTCTTTAATGTAATCGGTGCCGACTGGTCCAAGGTGCAGTGGTTACTTGCGGCGCTGAGTGTGGGTATCGGTTTTGGCCTGCAGGAGATTGTGGCCAATTTCATCAGCGGTATCATCATATTGTTTGAGCGTCCCATCCGGGTCGGTGACGTCGTAACCATTGGTGATACCGATGGCGTGGTAACCCGCATCCAGATTCGCGCAACCACTATCCGTACCTGGGACCGGCAGGAATTGCTGGTGCCCAACAAGGAGTTCATTACCGGTCGCCTGCTGAACTGGTCGCTGTCGGATCAGACAACGCGCATCAAGGTTCCGGTAGGGGTTGCCTATGGCAGTGATGTGGAGAAGGCCATGGTGCTGATGGATGAGGCAGCGGCAGAAAATACCAATGTACTGGAAGAGCCGACACCCTCAATCCTGTTTGATGCCTTCGGCGACAATACACTCAATCTCGTGTTGCGGTGTTTTGTCGGTTCGCAGGACGTTCGCATGACCACCCGGACCCAGTTGCACCAGTCGATCAACAAGCGTTTCAACGAAGCCGGCATTACTATTGCCTTCCCGCAGCGCGATGTGCATCTTGATACCCTGAAACCGTTGCAGGTTCGTATTTCCCGGGACGATGGTCAGCGGACGGAAACCTGACAGGATGTGCGGTAAACGATGCTGCTGACGTTCTGTGCAGGCTGTCATGCTGAGGTTGGCTCTGGCATAATCACGTCATTATTTTTGAACACTCCAAAGGAGTACGAGTATGTCAGTATTCAAGACCCTTTTTATTGCAGTTGTCGCCAGTGCGCTGCTGGGGGCCTGTTCTTCTTCCGAGAGACGCGCTAACAGGAGCCAGGTTGACGCCAACAAGAGCCAGGTTGAGCTGAATGAGCGCAAGATGAAAATCGTGGATGAGTACGAAAAATGTATTGACAAGAGTGGCTCGGATGAAGATCGTGCCAAGTGCGAGGCAAAGCTCAAGGGCGCGCAGGGACTCTAGCCTTATCTTATGAAAGCAGTAACCTTGCTGTTGGTGCTGACTATAGCCTTTACGGGCTGCACCAGTATCGGTCC
>DAOVVG010000253.1 GCA_030632175.1 Gammaproteobacteria bacterium | reverse complement strand
GGTCTCGCAGGTCTGGTACCGGGTAGGCGCCAGTTATGAGCATGACGGCATTACCGGCGTGTCCCATGTGCTGGAGCACATGATGTTCAAGGGCACCGACGTCCATCCGCCGGGCGAGTTCTCGCGCATCATCTCCGCGAACGGTGGCACTGAGAATGCCTTTACCAGCAAGGATTACACCGCCTATTTTCAGCGGCTGGAGAAGAGTCGACTGGCGGTCAGCTTCGAACTGGAAGCCGATCGTATGCGCAACCTGCACTTGCAGGACAAGGAATTTCAGAAGGAAATCAACGTGGTAATGGAAGAACGGCGGCTGCGCACGGAGGACAAGCCAACTGCGTTGACCTATGAGCAGTTTATAGCCTCTGCCTTTATCAGCAGTTCCGTGCGTATCCCCACCATCGGCTGGATGAATGATCTGGAAAACATGGAGTTGGGTGATCTGCAGGACTGGTATCAACGCTGGTATGCGCCCAACAATGCCACTGTTGTGGTTGTCGGTGACGTGGAGCCGAAAGCGGTACTGGCACTGGCGAAGAAATACTTTGGTCCGTTGAAGCCGGAAACGATTATCCCGCCGAAGCCGCGACTGGAGCCGCCTCAAAAGGGCAAGCGTTATGTCACCGTGCAGGCCCCGGCTGAAGTGCCCTATACCGTCATGGGCTACAAGGCGCCGGTGCTGAAGACGGCCGAGGTGGACTGGGAACCGTATGCGCTGGAAGTGCTGGCCAATATTCTGGATGGTGGCGACAGCGCACGCCTGACTCGTGAGCTGGTGCGCGGCAGCCAGATTGCAACCAGTGCCGGTGCCGGTTACGACCTCTACGATCGCCAGGAGGGGCTGTTTCTGCTGGATGGCACCCCGGCCGGCATCCATACCGTTGATGATGTACAACAGGCGCTGTTTGAGCAGATACAGCAGCTGCAAGACACGCCGGTAACGGTGGATGAGCTGGAGCGCATCAAGTCGCAAGTGGTGGCAAGTAATGTCTACGAGCAGGACTCGTCCTTTTACCAGGCAATGAAGGTCGGACAGCTGGAAGCCGTTGGTCTGGACTGGAAACTGGCAAATGCCTACGTTGAGCGTATCAATGCCGTGACTGCCGGGCAGGTTCAGGCGGTGGCGAAGAAGTATCTGGTGGAAGAGCGTCTGACAATTGCAGAGCTTGATCCGCTATCCATGGAGACCGGCAGCAAACCGCGTGCTGATGTGAATGGAGGTGGTCATGGACACTAGCACTGTTACGCGTTTGTCCGGGTATGTCGGCAGTCTGCTGCTGTTGTGCCTGTCCGTTGTCCCTGCAGTTCATGCCATGCCTGACATTCAGCACTGGGTAACCGACAACGGCGTGCGGGTATATTTTGTACCGGCACCGGAATTACCGATGATAGATGTCACGGTTACCTTTGCCGCCGGCAGTGTGCGCGACGGTGATCACCCCGGTCTGGCCAACATGACCAATACACTGCTGGACATGGGTGCAGCCGGACTCACTGCAGACGAGATGGCCACGCGCATCGAATCGCTGGGTGCCGAGTTGAGTACGGCGGTGGCGCGTGAGATGGCTATGGTGAGCCTGCGCAGCCTGAGTGACAAGGCGCACCTGGATCCGGCGCTGGCGATTCTTGCCGATGTCATTGCCCGGCCGAACTTTGATGTAAAGGACTTCGAGCGTGAACGCCAGCGCAAGCTGGTCGGCATTCGGCGCAGTGAGCAATCGCCATCTGCGGTAGCTGGCTACCGCTTTTTCTATTCGGTGTTTGGCGAACATCCGTATGCGCACCGTGTCAGCGGTACGGAAGATACGGTCAAGGCACTCAAGCTTGACTGGGTGAAGACTTTCTACAAGCGCTATTACGTGGCGCATAATGTGGTTGTCTCTATCGTCGGTGATCTGGACCGCAAGGCCGCAGAGGCACTGGTGCAGCAGATTACAGGTGCTCTGCCAAAAGGCAGTCGGGCCGCTGCGTTGCCGCCGGTAAAGGTGTTGGAAGCAGCGAATGAACAGCGTATTTCGCACCCATCCACGCAGACGCATGTACGTATGGGTGCGCCGGGTATGCGCCGCGGCGATCCCGACTATTTCCCACTCTACGTCGGTAACCATGTGCTTGGTGGTGGCGGTCTTGTGTCGCGCCTGCATGAAGAGGTGCGGGAACAGCGGGGCCTGTCCTACAGTGTTAACAGCTATTTCTCGCCCATGGAACAGAATGGCCCCTACCTGTTGTCATTGCAGACACGCAATGACCAGGTGGATGAGGCGCTTGCGGTGATGCGCAAGACGCTGCAGGACTTCGTTGACAAGGGACCAACCGAAAAGGAACTGGTCGCGTCAAAGAAAAATATAACCGGCGGTTTTCCGCTGCGGATTTCCAGCAACTCGGGCATTATCAGCCATCTCAATGTGATCGGTTTTTATGATTTGCCACTGGATTACCTTGATACCTTTAATGACAAGGTCATGGCGGTTACCCAACAGCAAATCATTGATGCCTACCAGCGCCGCGTCTCGCCGGAGACGATGGTCACGGTGATTGTTGGCGGAGAAAGCTGACACAGAATATTCCCTGTATTTCTCCGTTCCTCGTACGCGGCCTGTCAGTTGCAACTGACAGGCCGTGCTGCGTTATGCCGACTGTTTGTTGTTTCGCCGCAGTGTAATTTGATCTCCAGGACATCCGGAAACGGACTTGGGCATGGATGCCCGACACCCGTCCTCTTGCTCGGGATTGAGCATGCAGTTGCAGGGCATTAGTCACGGATCAGATAATTACATGGAGGTAATTATGAATTTTACAGGGAAGCTCGGGCGGCGCGGTGCGCAGCTGGTACTGGTGTTGTTGGCAACAAGTTCGTTTGCGGCTGTGCAGGCGCAGACGATTATTTCGGAAGTGCTTTATGATGCGAGCAGTTCCGATAATGGCAGTGTTTTTGTTGAGTTGTTCGGTACCCCGGGTACCTTGCTGGATGGCCTGTTGCTGGAGGGTGTCAACGGGGCAGATGGCGGTATTTACCGGAGTGTGCTGCTTGCCGGCACGATACCGCCAGACGGGATCTTTGTGATCGGCGATGACAGCGGCGACGGAACGACCCTGGTCAGTGCCGCCGATCTGGTGCGCGAAGTCGATTTTCAGAACGGACCGGATTCGATCGTCCTGCGAGATGGCGCCGTGGTACTTGATGCGCTGGGTTACGGTGATTTTACTGGCGGGGTGTTTGCCGGTGAGGGTAGCGCGGCACCGGACGCGGCAGCGGGTGACAGCCTGGCGCGTTTTGATCTATTCGTGGACATGGACAATAACCTGCTGGATTTTTCGGTGCTGGAGTTGCCGACACCGGGAAGTGTTCCGGTGGATGCGGTGCCATTACCGCCTGCCGTACTGCTGTTTTTGTCCGGGATATTCGGCCTGGTGGGTATCGCGCGCAAACGCGGTTGAAGCTGTGATCGCCGGTTAATGTAGTCATCATTGACTGGCAGGCAGCATGACTGGATCATGTCTGCCTTATGAAACCGAACCAGCAGGGTAACCAGCTCCGCATCATAGCCGGGCGCTGGCGTGGACGAAAACTGATGTTTGCGCCGGTGCCCGGGTTGCGCCCGACGCCTGATCGGGTGCGTGAAACGCTGTTTAACTGGCTGGGACCCTCGTTACAGGGTGCGCGCTGTCTTGATCTGTTTGCCGGCAGTGGCGCACTGGGTATTGAAGCCGCTTCTCGCGGTGCGGCCGAGGTCGTTATGGTCGACAGTGATCCGGTTGTTGTCCGCAGCCTGCGCGAACAGCTGCAGCAGTTGAATTTTTCGGGTGCGCAGGTCGTGCAGCAGGACGTAAACAGCTGGCTGTCGATGCCAGCAACACCCTTTGACGTGGTGTTTCTTGATCCACCGTTCCGGGAAAACAGGTTGCCCGAATGTATGCGCCTGCTTGAAGACAATGGCTGGCTGGCGGCCGGTGCGCGGGTGTATATCGAAG
>DAOVVG010000276.1 GCA_030632175.1 Gammaproteobacteria bacterium | reverse complement strand
TGATGATTCACCCCAACGGATTTTTCTGGGCAGCCTCGGTAAATTGATGACTACGCCTGCAATCGTTAAAACAACAAGTCCCTCCATCGCCAACCCGGACGGGACAAAGCGTTCCACGATAGCACTTAGTTGTACGAGTAATACCAGCAGGAATAAACCAGAGAACGGATATTTCAGAACTACAATCGTTGCAAGTAACCCGAAAAGCATCACCAGCAGTTGCATGGGCTCAATTGCTATCGAGAGCAGCGCCAGTGCCAGCACTACCATTCCAACGCCAAGCACCCCGAGTCCTGAGGGTATCTTTTTTATGAGTTGCAACATTTTCAGGCCGGGGCCCTAGAAGGATGTACAGACGATCTGCAGCGATACATTCACTATGCCATCAGCATAAACGAAACATTGGCCTGATTGGTTATGGAGATACGCTGTTGCAGTGCTTCTACTATTTCTTCCTGGATCTTGTTCACTGGCAATATACACACCACTGTGGGTGATCTGCGCAAGGCCTGCGTCAGGTTCAGGTCAGCTGTCAGCGGCCCGAGGCACTCTACTGTCAGCGCATCCCCTGCACACTCTTCCTGTTGGTTATCGGAAAACCGGATTCTGCCTGACTTCCACTTTTCCAGCTTCCCCAGGACACGCGTTTTCTTGATGAAATCGACAGGCAGCCTGCAAACAACATCGCGCCCCTGAACGGCTAATGATGCTGCCACCCCTACCGCCGCCCAGCATATGGTTACCATATCTGCCATACCGGTGACTTGCAGAACCGGTCGGATATGAGGCCCTTCTACAAGCTCGACATTTACAAGTTGCCTTATTGTCGGCTGGTAAGCACCGGTGGAAACCGTGGCCTCGTGTTCCTCGCGCGTGATTAGCTGGGCTGAGGAAGGGAGCATTTTCTGCTGTGGGTCGGGAACATCCATATCACCGAATATTGCGAGCCTGCCCTCAAGCGTTGTTCCCAGCTTTCGCAAGGCACGCCAGTTTCTGCCTTTAATCCACGCGCCCTTCATAACACCAATTCCACGCGCACCTGCAATTCGCTGGAGATCTACGCTTGTTACAACCCTGCTTGAAGCAGAGTCCCTGATAACGATCATGATCAAGCCAAGAACAATGCCTGTCAGCAACCCCAGCAGTGTGTTTATTAACACCCTGGGTGATGACGGATAGACGGGAACAGTGGCAGACTCAACCAGGTGCACCCTGGTACCTGATGTGCGTGAAAGCCTGATAGACAGCAACCTTGTGTGCAACTCGGCAAGTTGTTGTTCCATGATACCAATCTGGGTTTTTTCACTACTATTCTCAGGCAAGATACCGTAACGTTTTTTGTATGCTGCCTGTTTTGCGCGCAGGGCCTCTATTGCCGCCTCCAATGGCTTGATCTCGTCCTTCAAAATCTGCTCCAGCTTGGATGCATCATCGTTTAACTCTCTGGACATGCGCTCGACGAATCTTTCTGCCAGGGTGTTTGCCAGGCGCGCTGCCATTTCCGGATTGCTCAGGTTTACCTCTATTCTGAGTATGTGGGTATTGGTGACGGTTTTTACATCTATCGCCTTGCGAATCTTGTTAATCTTCTTCTCATCTTCAGAAACAGGAACATAGTCGCCATAATTCAGAATACTGATCCAGCGGCTAATATCGCTCTTGACGCCCTTGATCCTCGCGATGTATTCAGCCCAGCGGGATTCCTCTTCTACTGAATCGGCAGCCTCCTGACCGGCCTCAATCTCCTCAATAGCATCCACTATCACCGGCCGACTATTAACATATTCAATATAGGTTTCTGTTAATACCCGCGTTGCTTCCTTCTGGTGGCTTGCTCCCTGACTGAAGGCCATTTCTGCCTGCGTAGGTATAATCGTCACAACCGCTGCTGCGGTGTAGATTGGCGCTATCAGCAGCTTGGCTGTATTTACCAGGGCAAAAGCCATCACAGTAGCGATGACCAGGGTGACGAACCACATGCGGTGATAGCGCAGCAATTCAATATAGTGTTGGATAATCACATGCTATTCCTAATTTCAGGTAACGATAATGTGCCGCAGTTACTACAGCCCTGTTGATATTTGCAGCAGTCATTTATCACCGGCTACAGTCAGGGTACGCGAATAACGGGTATCGCCTGACGCCACCAGCGGTCCCATCGGCTCAAGTCACTGGGGGCGACAAATATCCGGTCCCCGTTTGACATCTTGATATCCGGATTCTCAAACAGCTCAACCAGTGTGATCTGGTAGGTAGCGGGTTCGCTTTCGTCTGGCGCCTGCCGCATGACGAAAATCGACTCAGCCTGGGCGGTTATGTTGTCCAGACCGGAAGCCAGCCCCAGTGCATCAAGCAGGGTCAGGCCCTGAGGCGGTATAACGTAAACGCCTTGTACACCAACCTCACCGAATACATAAACAACCGGCTCAGTTCCCTCGGTAGTGCGGGGGAAATATATGGAATCTCCTGCCTGTAAAAGTATATCCAGGTAGGAGTCTGTCCCATGATTAAGCAAATAATCGAGACGATATGTCTGACCGTCGCGTTTCAGTACACCTCCTGCTGCATAAGCATCATCACTCAAACCCTCTGCAGCGGAAAGCACATCGTCAAACGTAGCCACCCTGTCGCAGAGGTAGTAAATCCCGGGCCTGATTACAGCACCTGCAATATGTACAGCCTGTGAATGACACGAATGTAACTGGACCTCGACATAGGAGATATCAAGCCTGCGTGTATGGTGGCCTGTAATTTCCTTGCGGGCATGTTCAACTGTTTTGCCGGCGACTGATATCTCACCAACCAGTGGCAAGGAAACCTTGCCATTTTCCTGAACCCTGGTGGTGCGAATATGGCCGGTGGCATCGGCCGGGATCTGTGACCCGAGGTCATCCCGCCCCCAAACATTTATAATGAGTTCATCCTGTGGGCCGACTTTATAGTGCGGTTGTACTTTTCCGGGGATGAATTGCGGAAGTGTTGATGCACTTGGATATCTGGGTTCAACTGCTTGCGCAGAACTCAGATGAGCAATACCCGTGTAATCAGGTTTAATATCCGGAGTGCTAGTGCATGCAACCTGGGTGGCTATAAAAAGAATCATAGCCAGGATAGTCACGAGTCTTGGCCTGTAAATAGTTTGCACGTGCATGATTGCTACTCTGTGGGGCTAAAAATAATCGCCGGACGGGCGGCTACACGAATCCTGAGAATCCGGCTATAACTACACATCAGGAGTCTGCCCGGAAATGGAAAAATCGCCATTATTGAAAAATTTCCTTATTAATCAATAAGTTACATCTGATTGCCTGAAAAACCAGGTTCCGGTCAAGCTGCTGGAACCCACTAATATATAACTATGCCATTTAAGTGCCCAAAAATGAACAAAAAAATGACGCCTATTGTTATGGTTAAGCGGAAAGTTTCCCCTCTACTC
>DAOVVG010000029.1 GCA_030632175.1 Gammaproteobacteria bacterium | reverse complement strand
CACGTGCAGCGGCTGATGCGCTTGCGCTGGTGCAGGCTGTTTTGAAAACCAGCGGGCTTGAGCTTAGTATTTTCGATGCCTATCGACCGCAACAGGCGGTGAACCACTTCGAGCGCTGGACAGAAGATCCGTCTGATACCCGCATGAAGGCGGAATTCTACCCGCAGATCGACAAGCCGGACCTGATTCGGGAGGGTTATATTGCCCGGCGATCCAGCCATACCCGGGGCAGCACGGTCGATCTGACTATTGTGCCCGGTGTGGCCGGTGCACCGGCGCTTGATATGGGCAGTGCCTTTGATCGTTTTGGCCCCGAGTCCTGGGTGGAATATACCGGGATTACTGCGCAGCAGCATGCCAATCGCCTGCTGTTGCGTCAGTTGATGATGCAATATGGTTTTGTGCCTTTCTCGATGGAATGGTGGCACTTTACCCTTGAGAACGAGCCTTTCCCGGATACAGGGTTTAATTTCCCGGTCCAGTGAGATATGGGCCGGTTGCGTATTTCTAACATAAGGTGACGCGATGAATATAGTTTCAGGCGCAATGATTTTAATGGTTGCTGGTGCGTTGGTTTCAACATCAATCGCTGCGGACTGGTCTTCAGGTATGCAGGGCGGTGGCGTGGTCACGGTCGATTCAGCAACCCGCCGTGCTTCGATAACCAGGGATGGGGTTACTTCACCGCTTTGGGATGGCGTCCATCTTCTTCAGGACGGTTCTGCGATGATCGTCAATAACGGCAAGGTTATCACGGGGGCATCTGCAGATGCTCCGCACCAGTTGCCACCACCGGAGCCAGCTGAATGGGAAGGCATGCCGGTCGTCGGGTACTCACCCTGTGAACAGTTGACCCGTCGTGTGTGCGGGTTGCAGAATGAATGTGCAACGGCTGAGGCCTGTAACCCGTCGCAGCAACTTTTGACCATGGAACGGGGAGAACGGAGCAAGGCCGAAGATGGCTCCCGCATGACTTTTACCAGTGGCCAGTGCCTGAAAGCAATGCATGACGAGGCATATTTCCTGCCATGCAGGTACGCTAAACAACAGCAGTAATTTCCAGTGGCAGGTCAGCTGCCTGAGTCATCAACAAGGTCCGGTTCGCCACAATGGCGGGCGACCTCGGCGCGTGCCGCATCCCGCAGGGTCAACGCAACCTGCCAGCCGTTGCCAGACGGTGTCACGGGCGGTCGTACCGTCACTTCAATCTGACCACGTCGCGGGAACCAGTTGTTACCACGAATGATATTACGTGCGCCGCGGATGGCGACCGGGGTGACGGGTACATTGGTGCGTACCGCGGTGACAAAGGCACCCATACGGAAAGGTTGCAGGCCGGGGAAGGTGGTAAAGGTTCCTTCCGGGAAAAACACGATTGTCTGACCGGCTTCCGACTTGCGCGTAATGCGTTTTACATCGCTGGCTGCCCGGGTGCTGTTGAATCGATCAACAAACTCGACGCCAAAGCGTTGCAGCAGTATGCGTGCCGGCAGTATGCGGGCCAGTTCTCCCTTGACAATAAAATGGATGGAGATGTCGAGTGCGGCGGTCACAATAAAACCGTCAAGATAGCTCGAATGGTTGGCAACAACGATGTGAGCCTGCTCCGGGTCGAGGTGTTCAGTGCCGGTCACGCGCAGCGGGGTGAAGGTCAGTATGAACAACAGTTTTGCACCGACATGCGCCAGTTTTCGGCGCCAGCTGGCAAACGGTGCCAGCACCACGGCCAGCCAGGTAAGCAGTCCAAGGACAGTAAATACTGTCCAGCAATGGAGTGCATACAGCCAGTCGGTGAGACTGCGTGATGCCTGCGTTTCTGCCGGATGTTCCGGCTGTCCGAAGGACCCCATTAACAAGCCACTGTCGTCGATATTCCCGGCGGCAGCTGCAAGATTGTGCTGTTCTGTTTCGCCCTTTGCCTCGTCGAGTATTGCCTGCATCAGGCCGTTGGGTGTGGTGGCGCAAATCGCCGTGTTTTCGTTCAGCGCAATACCCAGCGATGATTCGATGCGTGTACGCAGTTCCATGCGTGCCATGCTGTCGAGTCCGAGCTCACGCTCAAGGTGGGTGTCCGGTGTGAAATGCAGGTTCTTCCAGTGAGGATGAACTTCTCCAACCATGCTGCGGATGACCGTCAGCAGTTCGTGCATATCCGGTCTGCCGGCAGTGGTCCTGTCAGGTTCGCTCATATGGATGTTTATGCTAATGTAAACACACCATGTTTCAACCTTTAATTACCCCTGTCTGCTCACAATGATATCGGCTGACACGTCACGCGAGGAAGCCGGAGCGCAGTCTGTTGCCGAGATGCAGGAGATCGAGCGTTTCACTGACGCCCTGTGGATGGAGCATGGCCTGAGCAAGAATACCTTGACGGCCTATCGCAATGATCTGGCAGGTCTCGCGGGTTGGCTGACACACCAGGGCAGGGTACTGCGAACGGCGCGGCGTCAGGACCTGCTTGCTTATCTCTCGGAACGGGTAACTGATGGCGCCAAACCGAGGACCACCGCACGGCTGGTATCTTCCATGCGGCGTTACTATCGATACCTGATTCGTGAAGGGTGCTTGCAGGAAGACCCGAGTGTCCGCATTGAAACGCCCCGTATCGGCAGACCCCTGCCGGATACCCTGAGTGAGGCCGAAGTCGAGGCGCTGCTGGATGCGCCGGATGATGCCGATCCGCTCGGCCTGCGTGACCGGGCCATGCTGGAACTGTTGTATGCCTGCGGCTTGCGGGTGTCTGAGCTGGTTGGTTTGACGTCTGACCAGGTCAATCTGATGCAGGGTGTGGTCAGGCTGGTGGGCAAGGGTAACAAGGAGCGTCTGGTGCCGCTGGGCGAGGAGGCCATTGACTGGTTGCAGCGTTACATTGACGAGGGCCGTGCCGAACTGGCCAGTGACTGCAGCGCCAGGCAACTGTTTATTACCCGACGGGGAGCAGGGATGACCCGCCAGGCCTTCTGGTACCGGATTCGCCATTACGCGGTAATATCGGGGATAAACAAGCCACTATCGCCACATACGCTGCGGCACGCATTTGCCACCCATCTGCTCAATCACGGCGCCGACCTGCGGGTGGTGCAAATGTTGCTCGGACATAGTGACCTGTCAACCACACAGATATATACTCATGTAGCACGCGAACGACTGAAAGAATTGCACGCACAACATCACCCGCGCGGTTGAGTCTGTCCTTTCTTGTAGTGCGCCGGTCACAAGACGGTGTGAACTTCTTCCTTGCATAAATGTCCATCATTCGTGGTGAAAGCCCCTTATCAGGCAGGAATTATTATGAAAAAACAGTTTGTCGGTATTGCTTTGTTGTTGCTGGCCGTGAGTTTGTCCGGTCTTTCTCTGGCGGAATCGAATCCCCGCGAGGCAATTACCAAGTCACTTAAAAGTATCTTTCCGGGTACCACGCCGAGTGAGATCAACCCTTCGCCGATGGAAGGCGTTTCCGAGGTGCTTATCGGGCCGCGTTTGTTTTATATCTCCAACGACGGCAAATACCTGTTGCAGGGCAGCCTGATTGATATCGCGACACGTACTGATATTGGTGAAGAACGTCGTAATGGCATCCGGCTGAATGCCATCAACGAACTGAGTGAAGAAAAGATGATCGTGTTCCCGGCCAAGAACAGTCGGCACACGATTACCGTATTTACTGACATTGATTGCGGTTACTGTCGCAAGCTGCACGACGAAATCGATCAATTCAATGCAAAGGGAATAACCGTGCGTTATCTGGCCTTCCCGCGTTCCGGAATTGGTGCTGCCTCCTATAACAAGGCTGTCTCGGTATGGTGTGACAAGGATCGGCAAGCCGCGATGACGCGTGCCAAGTCCGGTGAGACCCTGCCGAAAGCAGACTGTGATAATCCTGTACGGGAAGAGTATGAGTTGGGGCAACTCATTGGTGTTCAGGGTACCCCGGCTATCGTTATGGAAGACGGTGCCTTGCTGCCTGGTTATGTGCCTGCAGCCAAACTGGCTGCTATGCTCGACAAAGGTACCTGATTACACGAAACTCCCGATAGTCGTCCGGGCTGTTTGCGTACCTGCCTGTTTTAATGCAGCAGGGTAAACAGTTTGCGGCGATAGCGGGTTACCAGTTCATCCTCGTTATTGAGCAGGCCAAACGTTGCCAGCAGGCTCTTGCGTGCCGCGTCATCCTGAAACGACCGGTCACGCTCAAATAATTGCATGAACATTTCCAGTGCATCCTCAAAACGATCATTGAGTACATACTGCGCGCCCAACTGGTAGCGGGCTTCCAGGTTGTCCGGTTCACGGGCAAGGGTGGACTCAAGTTCGGTTACGGGGGGTGCGTCTTTTGCCACCATTGCGAAATCGAGCAGGTTGCGCAAGCGTGCTGCGTCAGTCTCGTCGCGCACAGCACGAGGCAGCGCGGCAAGTAATGTATCGGCCTTGTCCAGTGCGCCCGTTCGCATACACAGTTCTGCATAATGCAGCGCGAGCTGGTGGTTGTCGGGCTCATTCTGGCAGGCTGTCTCCAGCAGTGTCTGTGCCTCCTCGCTTTTTCCCTGCCTGTACGCTTCCTGTGCCTCGGCGCGTACCCGGTCGGAGGGGCGCTCGATGTAACGGTCCAGCATGATGCGCAGGGTTGCTTCGGACTGTGCCGCGAGGATTTCTTCGGCCAGCTTGCCGTGCTTGTAGACGTGCATGGCAGGCAGGCTGCGTATACCATGCGTTTTCGCCAGTTCACGCTGTTCATCGGTATTGACCTTGGCGAGTACAAATTTGCCATCATATTCTTCAACCAGTTTTTTCAAAACCGGCATCAGCATCTGGCAGGGGCCACACCATTCTGCCCAGTAGTCGACCACCACCGGGACGTCGTTTGAACGTTCGACAACCAGCGCCTGGAAAGTTTCATTTGTTACATCAGTAATATTGTTCAAGTTATTAATCGCTCTATGTTTTATAAATATTTATCGCGGACAAGGTCCGCTCCTACAATGGCGAGACCCTTTGTAGGAGCGGACCTTGTCCGCGATTTGCATGCATTATGCAGAGGCCGGCCCATCCATCGCAACCAGCTTCTGGCAACGGGTAAACAACAGGTACGGCCTGACCTGCATTTTCGGCCACAGCTTTGCAATGCCCAGGGTATAGAGGCGCATCTGTTCCCGGTAGCTTTCCGCCAGTGCCTCGACGGTGTCAATGCTGGCGGAACGGTGCGTCTTGTAGTCAATCACCCAGGCTGTTTCACCGCTGATTACCAGCCGGTCAATAATGCCGTAGATCAGTGTGTCTCCGTCCATGAATTGCACCGGCACTTCACTGAGAGCACGGTCGCAGTGTTCGGGGTCGAACAAAAAAGCAAAATCGGGATGATTGATGGTTTGCTGTGCTTCCAGCCACCAGGCGTGTACCTCGGGATCATCCACTTCTCGATTGATGGCACTGGCCAGCGATGCTGGCAGACTATCCGTTGCCGGTACTGTCCGGGATGCCAGCGCCTGCAGCATCAGGTGAATGGCGATGCCACGCTCACGTCCATCGGCATCACCGGTATCCGTGACAGTTCCTGCCGTTACCCGGCTGGGTGCAATCTGAAGCTGCGTCGTGGATGCGGTGATCTTTTCCGTGAGACGCGGGTCTGTGTCAATGGCAGGTTTTTCAGCAGTAACGTTCGCCTGGGGGGTTTCCGGTGTTCCGGTTTCGTGAACACGACCGCCGGTGTCTGTACTGTTCCACCCGGCAAGCGCCTCGCTGACCATCTGGTACCAGCCGGGTTCGCTGCTCTTTTCTGGCTGGCTGCCCGAGATGTACAGGTACTGGCGTGCGCGCGTCATGGCGACATACAGCAGGTTGGCATCTTCACGCAATGCGTCCTGTGACTGCCTGTCAAGCAAGCTCCGGCTTACGTTGTCGAGTTTTTTAATGGTGCCTGTGAGCAGGAAATGTGCAGGTCTGTCACGCTCGCCCGGCCAGTCAACCAGCGCGCTGTACGCCTGCCCGGATTTTTTCACGGTGGCAGTATCGGCCAGAAAGATAACCGGGGCCTCCAGTCCCTTGGCGCCATGGATGGTCATCAGGCGTACCCGGTCATTGTCAGCCTCTTCCGGGGCATGTTCGTCAGGCTGGTCCTGTTCTGATCGGCGCAGGCGGTTGAGTTGTTCCAGGAAGCGCGGCAGGCTCGGGTAACGTCCGTTATCAATCTCCAGTGCCAGTTCAATGAGGCGGGTCAGACTGGCACGCACCCGTGGCAGCAAGGCCGGCGGAAAAGCCGCCTCAAAGCGCGGCATGATTTCTGCGTCATGGAAGATGCGGTCCAGCAGATCGTGTACCGGAATCCTGCCGGTATCTTCCCGCCAGTATTCGAGCTTCGTGTAAACAGTGGTAAAAGGTGTCTGTTGCGCGGCGGCAAGTGCGGCGAGGCGTTCATACCAGCTGCCGGTGCCGGATGCAGCCAGTGGAATCAGGTCTTCACTGTCGAGGGCAAATATCGGCGAACGCAGCACCTGCGCCAGTGCCAGGTTGTCATGCGGAGAGATCAGCAGGTTCAACAGGCATTCCAGGTCGCGTATTTCGATGTTGTCCAGCAAGGTTCCCTTGCTGGCGCTCAGGTAGGGGATACCCTTTTCCCGCAGTGCCTTCTCGTAGGCGCCGGCATGGGTACGTTGGCGCAGCAGGATAATAATGTCGCCATGGCGCAGTGCGCGTGTCTGTTTGTCACGGGTTACCGGGGTGTTGTCTGCAACCAGTGTGTGAATTGTGTCGGCAATCAGTTCACCTTCACGGGCATAACGCAGATCTTCTTTATCGGCTCGTGGTGTTTGTAGCGGATTGCGCAGAGTCGTTGTTACGGTTTCCTCGTCGGCTGTCGGCTCGGCAATGATCAGGGGCAGTAACTCCACGCGTCCGCATACCTCTGGCAGGTGCGTGGTGTGTGGATTGAAACTGCCGATGCGCTGTTGCAGTGGTTCGCTGCCGAAGACGCTGTTCACGCCATCTATGATGGCCTGTGCCGAGCGTCTGGATGCGTCCAGCGGGTGACTCTCTGCCTGCAGGTGTTGCTCAAGCCAGTGGGAGGCCTCTCCCAGCAATGCCGGGTTGGCGCGGCGGAAGCGGTAGATCGATTGTTTGGTGTCGCCGACCAGGAAAACCGAGCGCAGGCGTTCATCGCTACCGGCAGCCAGTTCCTGTAGCAGTGGCAGCAACAGGTGCCACTGGGTGGGGTTGGTATCCTGGAATTCATCGACCAGCAGGTGGTCAATACGGGTGTCCAGCTTGTATTGCACCCAGCTGGCATGCTCGCTCCTGTTTAGCAGTTCGCAGGCTTTCCACTCCAGGTCGGCGAAATCCAGCAGTCGCTGTTCCTGTTTTATGCGCTGGAAGTGAGACAACAGCTGCATACCAGCTGTGATCCAGGCTATCGAAGTATTAAAGGTTTTGTAGCGTGCCTGCCTGTCATGAAGGGCCTGTAGTTCTTCACAGATTTGATAATGCAGCTCGAGGTATTGTTGTTCGCCCGCTTCTCCAAGACGTGCGATTTGTGCCTTCAGGGATTTTACCTTGCGCGGTTCATTTTTCTGTGTGAGGAACACCGGTTTGATGATTTCGTAGAAAACAGCAGCTTCCGGATTGTCGGCCAGGCAGTCAGATAACAGGTTGGCGTTATTTGTATTGGTTGGAGTCGTATTACGCCCCAGCAGCTCGGCAAATTCCACTAGCTGCGCCCGTTGCGGATCGCTCGGGAAACCGTCCAGTGGTCCCGCGGAGGCATCGATCTGCAGTAGTTGTTCAAGTTGGCTGCGCGCGTAGGCAAGCGGTTCGGTCTGGTCCTGTATCCAGGCCCACCAGTCACTGCGATGTGACAGAAAGGAGCGTAACGCAGTGTGTGTATTGCCGAGACCATCACAACCTTCGGCCAGTTGATCGAGAACGGATGACATGGGTCCCGTTTTGCCGGTTGACTCTGTTATCAGCGCATCCCATGCCTGCTGTTCAAGCAGTCCGGTGGTGTCTTGTAACTCAAAGCCGGGTGCTACACCGGCTTCCAGCGGGAAGCGTTGCAACAGCTCCTGGCAGAAGGCATGGAAGGTGGTGGTGCGCAGTGAATACGGGTTAAACAGCAGTTCTTCGTACAGTTGTCTGGCACGTTCGCGGGTCTGTGTGTCTGTAGTCAGTCCGATCCTGGTCAGTTCCGTGTCGAGTTGGCCCGGCGCTGCACACATGAGTTCACGCAGGCGTGTGGAAATACGTTCCTGCATCTCCGCAGCGGCCTTGCGAGTGAAGGTGACAGCGAGGATGCTGTCGGGGCGTGCACCGGCCAGCAGCAGGCGCAGTATGCGCGTGACCAGTAACCAGGTTTTTCCGGTGCCGGCAGAGGCATGCACGGTTGCATTGCGTTGTGGGTCGGCTGCACGCAGGGTGTTCACAGGTGGCTCGCCATAGCATGCTGTAATCCAGTCGCGTCAACTTTAGAAAGCTGATGATGGGAGTGACGGGAGGCAAGGCGTAGGGATGCCCTCGCCGAAGAAAAGCGGATCTCCCTCTCCCTCCGGGAGAGGGCTGGGGAGAGGGGGTATTTAATAAGGCAGTTACCCAATTTTATCCCCTCTCCCTAACCCTCTCCCGGAGGGAGAGGGGATTGCTGCCGGCGCAGCTTCATCAGTTTCCGAGGTATCCAGCCATGCCTGCTGCCGGCAGAGTCCGTCCATTTCGCAATAGCGGCAGGTGGCTGCGTCACCCCAGGCGGGTAGTGATGCGCCGGCTTCAATTGCACCAAGTACATCGATCAGGCGTTGTTTGACGCCGTCAGCTAGCGCGGTGAGTGCGTCGCCTTCAAGGCAGGCGCCACTGCGAATTTTGCCGTCAACCTGCAGATATTCCACGCGTGCCGGCGCGCTGGCGGTGAGCAGGGCGTAGGAGGGCAGTTGTACTTCCTCGCCGTTGTCGACGGCATCCTGTTTGGGGATGACGCCGGTTTTGTAATCGAGAATGTCGTTACCTTCTGTGCCGGTGTCGACCCTGTCCAGTCGACCGTGCAAGATGCGCCCTCCTGAAAGTTCAAGGTTGCCTTCCTGTTCTGCATCACTGAACTGCCAGTCGACCTGGTGTTTCACTTGCCACTTGATGTAGTCAGGAACCAGTACCTGCCAGCGACGTAGCCAGGCGCGATGTTCAAAGTTGTCTTCCAGCTCTCTGGAAAAAACCTGCTCTGAAATCTGCTCGAGCAGGGCGATGGCCTGAGATTGATTTGCAGGTGTAATCGACTCGCTGAACGGGCCGGGGTAACCCTTGCTGCCTTTGTGAAACAGTTCCAGCGCGCGGTGTACGAGTTGACCATATTCGGCTTTCTCGAAAGCTTCTTTTATCTCTTCTTTGGGTCTGAGTTTCAGGCAGCAGGCTGCATAGAATTTGTATGGGCAGTTGATCAGGTGGCGGTGTGCACTCACCGAAAGCCTGTCAGGCAGTAACGCCGCCGGTACCACCGGGCGAGGGAACTTCTGTGGTGTGGGCACAGCAAGCGGGTTGTTGCCCCGTACCTGTGTGTCTGGTTGTTGCAGCAATTGCCCGAGTGTTTTGGAAACCAGTTCGTCCCCCCAGGCGAGCTGATGAAAAGTCTGCAAGGCTTCCAGCCAGGGGGCCGGCATGCGCATTTCTCCATTTTCCTGCTGGTGCCAGGTCAGTAAAATGTCGGGGGCGCTCTCCAGCAGGCGACGAAAGCGGTGTAATTGTTCTGCATAACGGTCCGGCCAGATGGGCAGGCCGAGATCCTGCCGTACCGGGTCGTTGAAAAAGGGTGACTTTGCCGCGCCGGACGGCAGGTGTTCACGGTCGCAGGCACCCATGACGAGTGCGTCGAACTGGCCCAGTTGTGCCTGTTGTAATGTCAGCAGCAACACGGGGCTGTCGGCTGTGGCAGGACGAAAGTCATGCCGTTCCAGTGCGGCCCCCAGCCATGCGCGGAACTCGATCCAGCGCATTTCAACTTCGCAGTAACTGGCTGCATCGCTGAGCAATTGCCACTCGTGGATGATGCGCTGCCCGGCCTGGTCTTTTTCGAAGGCACTCCAGATGCCCGCTCTTTCCAGACTGTCTCGCAGTGCCTTGAGTAACACCACAGGTTTTGCCGGGTTGCCGTCCGGGTAGCTGCGCAGCGGGTCGGCAGCCTGGTCAAGCCGGTTCAGCAGTATTTGTAACTGTTCAGCAGTGTCCTGTGTCCAGCTGGTCTGCAAGCGCTGCAGACGTCGTGTAATCTGACTCCGATAGCGCTCCAGTCCGCGGGCGATCTTTTCATGCAGGATAATGTCGTGTTCCAGCCGGTAGACGGTGCTCTCCAGTTGCTCGCGGTCGTCGTCAGGAAACACAAACGGTGACTTGAGTACATCCAGTAACGGTTGGTGTGCAAAATCCTCCTCGATGGTTTCCAGCCAGCGCTCGAGTACCGCTGCGGCGCTGGTGGTGGACAGTGCCCAGCCGCCGGAATCTAGCAAGCTGATATCGGCGCGTTCCAGCAGCGCGCGCACGCGTCTTGCCAGTCGCCGGTCTTCGGTGACAATGCCGATCAGCTGCTTTCCTTCCAGTAGCCATTGCCGCACCTGTAAATCAATGGCGTGTGCCTCCTGCTCCGCCGAGTTGGCAGGAAACACGGCCATGCGATTTATCAGTGGTGATTTGGCACAGGCGTTGCTGATGGTGCTGGCGCGCTCCGGCAGTGATGCCCGGCCTGTTTGGAAGACGGCATCAAGGCATCGGGAAGCGGGCTGATCGATGCGACAGGGCTGTGCCCGTTGCACCAGTTCCTGTATGGGCGAGCAGTTAGCGTTATTTATAGAGTATCCGTGCTGGTAGAGCAGACATTCGGCACGATTGCCTGTCAGCAGAGTGTCTATCCATTCGCGTTCAGCTACGCTGATCGAATCAAAGCCGACAAGGTAGTAAAAACGGTCATCTGTCAGTTCTCTGTTCAGGGACATGCGCTGCAGGCAGGCGAGCCCCGGGTCCAGCATGTTGTGGCTGTTCAGCTGCGTATGCCAGGCCTGCCAGAGTCGGTGCACGATGCTGGCTTCCATGCCCAGCGGCTCCGGCAGCTGATCGGCAATGCCGTAGGCCGTTTTAAGATGCGAGGTAAACGATGCCAGGTCGTCAGGAATACTCACCCGGTTGAGTGTCAGTTCATCAAACAGCGACACAAGGTTTGCCCCCAGCTGCCAGGGATTGCTGCCGCTGAAAAAATCGGGGTGCTGTATTAACACCTCGACCAGCATGAGTTCGCGGTGGGCGCGACCGGGCATGACTTGCTCGATGTTGTGCTGCTCACACAGCCATTGTTCGGCAGTATTAATTGCCGGGCCGAGCAGGGCGGCTTGCCCTTTACTGCCTGCCTGTTGCAACAGGTGTCGCCGCAGGCGCGGTGCAAATTGCAGGTCGGGCAGCAGTACGACGGAGTCGGTGAGATCAGGGGCAGATTCAGTGCGCTCAAGGATACGGGAAGCGGCAACCTCGAGAATATCCTGGTGGCAGGAAACCAGGGTGACAGGGTTTTTTAATGCCATGAAGAAATGCAGCGACCCTGTCCGCGGGCAATACTGTTGCTACGAAATACTACCCGCGTGTTGGCAGTTGTGGTGAGAATTCAACGCTCCAGGTATTGCAGTTTGTCAGGTTTGTCTTTCCAGTCATCTGCATCCTCAGGGGGATCTTTCATTTGCGTAATGACGGGCCAGTTCTGTGCCAGTTCCGCGTTCAGTTCCAGGAAATGTTCCTGTCCGGGTGGCAGGTCGCCTTCATCAAAGATGGCGTTAATGGGGCATTCGGGTTCGCACAGGGTGCAGTCTATGCATTCGTCCGGGTCGATAACCAGGAAGTTAGGGCCTTCGTGGAAGCAGTCAACCGGGCAGACCTCAACACAGTCCGTTAATTTGCACTTGATGCAGTTTTCGGTCACAACAAAGGTCATGAGTCTCTCCAATGGTCGTTACTCTATGCGCGGCACTATGCGGTTCGCCACGCGCAGATACGTTATTAAGTAAGCTATGTAACTTATTGATATTCGTGTGTTATAGATAACAATAAAATCATGGTTGTGCAGTATACAGCTAATCGCGCGGCTTATGAATGCAGTTCCTGCTCGGCCAGTTCCTTCAGGGTGTAGAGGGCTTGCTGTGCCTGCCTCGGGGTCAGGTTATCCGCGTCGATGTCCTTGAGCGCTGCAATCAATGGCTGGTCGACAGGCGATTGAAACAGGGCCATCTGCTCAGTGGCCACCGGTTCCGGGTGGTGTTTGCTGTTTTCCAGTTCCAGCAGGCGCTGCTGCGCATGCGCGATCACCTGTTTCGGCACCCCGGCGAGCGCGGCAACGTGCAGCCCGTAGCTGCGGTCAGCTGCGCCTTCCTTGACGGCATGCAGAAATACAATCCGGTCGTCGTGTTCAACGGCTTCCAGGTGGACGTTGGCAATATTGCTGTATTCATCGGGCAGCCGGGTCAGTTCAAAGTAATGCGTGGCGAACAGGGTGAATGCCCTGACGCGCACGGCGAGGTCTATCGCGCAGGCCCATGCCAGTGACAGGCCGTCATAGGTGCTGGTGCCACGCCCGATTTCATCCATCAGTACCAGGCTGCTTGCCGTTGCGTTATGCAGGATGTTGGCTGTTTCTGTCATCTCGACCATGAATGTGGAGCGTCCGCCGGCCAGGTCATCGGCAGCACCAATGCGCGAGAAGATTCTATCAACCGGACCGATCGTTGCTGCGCTGGCTGGGACATAACAGCCAATGTGTGCCAGCAGTACGATCAGTGCCGTCTGCCGCATGTAGGTTGATTTGCCGCCCATGTTGGGTCCGGTAATGATCAGCATGCGTTGTGCATCGCTGAGACTGGCATCATTGGGGATGAACGCGTCGTCGAGAATGTGTTCCACCACCAGGTGGCGGCCCTGCTCGATATGGATGCCGGTCTGTTCAACCATATCCGGGCAGACAAGTTTGAGTGTCAGGCTGCGTTCGGCGAAGTTTGTCAACACGTCAAGTTCTGCGATGGCTTCTGCCGTGTCACGCAGTGGCTGCAATTGTTCGCAGAGTTCATTCAGCAGCTCGTTGTAGAGAGATTTTTCCAGTGCCAGTGCACGTTCACGCGCGCTCAACACCTTGTCTTCATGTGTCTTGAGTTCGGGGGTGATGTAGCGTTCGACCGCCTTGAGTGTCTGGCGGCGCTGGTAGTTGTCCGGCACCTTGTCCGCCTGCAGGCGACTGACCTCTATATAGTAGCCGTGTACCCGGTTGTAACTGATCTTCAGTGTGGTAATACCGCTGCGTTCACGTTCCTGCTGTTCCATGTCGACCAGCAACTGGTCGCCGTGTTCACTGAGATTGCGCAGTTCGTCGAGCGTTTCATGGTAGCCCGTGGCGAGTACACCGCCGTCACGGATCAGCAGGGGTGGTTCTGTTTTCAGTGCACGGGTGAGCAGCTCATGCACCTGCGGATGCTGGCTGATTCTGGCGGACAGGGCAGCCAGCAGGGGATCAGATTGTCCGACAAGTTTTTCCTGAATGGCAGGGAGCTGCCCGAGGCTGTCACGCAACCCTGTCAGGTCTCTTGGGCGCGCCGACTTTAGCGCGATACGCGTGAGGATGCGTTCGATATCGGTGATACACCTGAGGAGCGTATGCAGGTCTTCCTGTATTCCGGTTTCGTTGATTGCGGCGACACATTGGTGCCGTTCTCTCAGCAGTGCATGGTTGCGCAACGGACGATGCATCCAGCGGCGCAGCATGCGCCCGCCCATGGCGGTGGCCGTGCAATCAAGTACGCCGGCCAGGGTATGTTCTTTTTGACCGGATGAGGCTTCTTCCAGTTCAAGGTTGCGTCGAGTGGCAGCATCCAGTATCAGGCTGTCTGCGCGTTCTTCAACGCGCAGTGCACGCAGGTGTGGCAGGGCTGTACGCTGAGTATTCCTGACGTATTGCAACAGGCCGCCGGCTGCACCGATGGCGGCTTCCATGTGCTCGCAGCCAAAACCGCTGAGGTCGCGTGTGCCAAACTGCTCATTCAGCTGGCGGCGGGCGCTGTCGGTATCAAACAACCAGGGAGATTGTCGGCGCAGTCCGTTGCGGTTCTCGACGGCGACAGGCAGCGAAGTTGCTTCATTGATGACCAGTTCTGCCGGGTTTAATCGTTGCAGTTCACCGAGCAGTGCTTCGTCACCGTTGAATTGCTGCACGCTGAAACGGCCGCCTGCCAGATCCAGTGCCGCTACGCCCCAGTCATCGCCGGACTGATTGATGGCAACCAGTAAATTATCCTGTCGGTCATTCAGTAATGATTCTTCCGTTACTGTGCCGGGTGTCACGATGCGCACGACCTTGCGCTCAACCGGTCCCTTGCTGGTGGCTACATCGCCGACTTGCTCGCAGATAGCAACGGACTCGCCCTGACGCACCAGGCGTCCGAGGTACTGGTCGATGGCATGGACTGGCACACCGGCCATCGGGATGGCATTGCCGCCGGATTTGCCGCGGGATGTCAGGGTGATGTCCAGCAGTCTGGCGGCGCGCTGGGCGTCATCGTAGAACAGTTCATAAAAGTCACCCATGCGGTAAAACAACAGAATGTCCGGATGCTCGGACTTGATGCCGAGATATTGCTGCATCATCGGTGTATGGACTGGGGGGGCGGTTGTCATGGCGTGATAGTCTACAATACCGTCATGATTTTTCGCAGTGTCTGTGGCCCGCCATTGTGCGAGCGTATAATTGGTCTTGTAGGAGCGGACCTTGTCCGCGATTTCGGTTGTTGATCTGATCGCGGACAAGGTCCGCTCCTACAAGAGCAGAACTCACGCCTGATTTTTGAGTAAATAACGATGGATAAGCTAACCGAATTATCAGAACAACTCGCCAAGCTGTTGCTGCAACAGCAGAAGCAGCTGGCTGTGGCTGAATCCTGTACCGGTGGCTGGCTGGCCAAGTGCCTCACCGATATTGTTGGCAGCTCACAATGGTTTGAACGCGGCTTTGTCACCTACAGCAATGCCGCCAAGCAGGAGATGCTGGGTGTGCGGCCAAAGACATTGCTGCGTGACGGGGCTGTCAGTGAAGCCGTGGTGCATGAAATGGCCATCGGTGCGCTTGCCCATAGCCAGGCGGATATAGCTGTCGCTATCAGTGGGATTGCCGGTCCCGGTGGCGCTGTTCCCGGCAAGCCGGTCGGCACAGTCTGCTTTTCATGGGCTGTAAAAGATGTATCACATCATCAAGATACAAGACATTTCGAAGGTGACCGTGAGGCTGTGCGACGCCAGTCGGTTGCCTGCGCGTTACAGGGTTTGCTGGATGTCCTTGGAAAAGGCTGAACCGCGGCAGCGGTTGTTCTTTGCACTCTGGCCGGATGACGGGGTAAGGGCCCGTTTAAACAAGGTCGGCATTGAACTGCTCGGCAAGCGGATAAAGCGGGTCCCGGCTGCCAATTTGCACCTGACGCTGGCGTTTGCCGGTATGGTGACGGCACTGGATCGCCAATGTCTGGAAACAGCGGCAGCTGACATTCACTGTCCGGCGTTTGATCTGAGCATCGGGCCTGTCGGCCATTGGGCGCGGCCACGCATCCTCTGGACAGCTCCGGTTCATACCCCGCCTGCATTGTGGTCACTGGTCGGCTTGCTGAAGACGGCGCTTGAGGATTGCGGTTTACAAACGGAAACACGACCTTACCAGCCACACATCACGCTGGCTCGCAAGATTGACAGGCCGCAGGCCGGCACACATACCGATCCCGTTGACTGGTCAATCAGACATTTCTGCCTGGTCGAGTCAGTCACTGCCCCGACCGCTGCAAGCTATCGCATACTCAACACCTGGAAGCTAGAGGACTAGTGTTTTCTATGGGATAATCGCTGCGTCCGGCGGGCCATGGATGGTGGCGCCACGCACAACTTTTGGAGGAACTAAATGGACGATAATAAACGCAAGGCTTTGAGTGCAGCACTGGGGCAGATCGAGAAACAGTTCGGCAAGGGTGCAGTCATGCGCATGGGCGACGTCAGTTCAGTGCGTGATATCGAAGTGATTTCAACCGGTTCACTGGGGCTCGATATTGCACTCGGTATTGGTGGTTTGCCGCGCGGCCGGGTTGTAGAAATTTACGGTCCTGAATCATCCGGCAAGACCACGCTGACCTTGCAGGTTATTGCCGAGGCGCAGAAGCTCGGTGGTACGGCGGCCTTCGTTGATGCCGAACATGCACTGGACCCCGGTTATGCCGAGAAGCTGGGTGTTGATGTGGATGAACTGCAGGTTTCACAGCCGGATACCGGTGAACAGGCGCTGGAAATTACCGCCATGCTGGTGCGTTCCGGTTCCATTGATGCGGTAGTGGTCGACTCGGTT
>DAOVVG010000266.1 GCA_030632175.1 Gammaproteobacteria bacterium | reverse complement strand
TGAACAGGAACAGATGAGAACGGACATTCCGGACTTCAGCCCTGGTGATACGGTTACCGTACAGGTGAAGGTCACGGAAGGTAGCCGTGAACGTTTGCAGGCGTTTGAAGGTGTTGTCATTGCCAAGCGCAAGCGTGGCCTGAATTCTGCCTTTACCGTCCGCAAGATTTCTCATGGCGAAGGCGTAGAGCGTGTTTTTCAGACACACAGCCCGTCAATCGGCTCTGTCAAGGTGAAGCGCAAGGGAGCGGTACGCCGCGCCAAGCTTTACTACCTGCGTGAACTGTCCGGCAAGTCCGCACGTATCAAGGAAAAGCTCTAGAAAATACACGGCAGAAATACCGCCGCGAAAACAAGCGGGCATCCTTAACCAGGATGCCCGTTTTTTTTGTATCCCTGTCAGGACAATCACCGGGCATGATCGCGGACAAGGTCCGCTCCTACAGGTGCCTCTATCGGGGTGGGAGCGCACCGCGTGCGCGATCGGGGTTGCCACCGAGGATGATCGCGGACGAGGTCCGCTCCTACAGGTGCCTCTATTGGGGCAGGAGTGCATCTCGTGCGCGATAATCTGTAACAGGCTACAATTGCAAAATATGTTACCTGCAGCAAATACATACGATATTGTCCTTGATTCACCCTTGGGGAAGCTGGGTGTGCAGTTACAGGATGACAAGATCACCCGGCTGGACTATCTCGGCAACAGGGCTGCCCTGATGTCAGCCACGACGCCGTTGGGCAGGCAGATTACCAAGCAGCTGGCGAACTATTTTGCCAATCCGCAATTCCGGTTTATCCTGCCGTTTAAACTGCACGGCACAGACTTTCAGCTGCGCGTCTGGCAGGCTTTGACTCAAATCCCTTCAGGCAAGACCCTGACGTACGGAGAGCTGGCTGACCGGCTTGGCAGTGGTGCACGTGCCGTCGGTAATGCCTGTCGGAACAACCCGGTATCCATCGTCGTACCGTGTCACCGCGTGATTGCCGTGTCCGGCATTGGTGGCTATTCCGGCAAGACGGATGGCCGGGAGATCAACCGCAAGAAATGGCTGCTTGCCCACGAGGGAACCGCCGGGCAGGCCTTGAAAACCCATTGTAAAGCCCCAACGTCAGGGATACAGCAAAAAACCCAGAGGAATTTACACGCATGACCGTCGATACCCAGAAAGAAACCCTCGAATTTCAGACCGAGGTGAAGCAGCTGCTGCAGCTGATGATCCATTCCCTGTACTCCAACAAGGAAATATTCCTCAGGGAGCTGATTTCAAACAGTTCCGACGCCTGTGACAAGCTCCGCTTCGAAGCGCTGGCGAATGACAAGCTCTACGACGGCGATACGACACTGCGTATACGCGTTGATTTCGACAAGGACAACAAGACCGTGACCATCTCGGACAGCGGTATTGGCATGACCCGTGATGAGGTAGTGGAAAATATTGGCACCATTGCCAAGTCCGGTACGCGCCAGTTTTTTGAGTCGTTGACCGGTGACCAGGCCAGTGATGCGCAGCTCATCGGCCAGTTTGGCGTTGGTTTCTACTCGTCGTTTATTGTTGCTGACAAGGTGACCCTGACGACACGCTGCGCCGGCCTCGGCCCCGAGCACGGTGTGCGCTGGACCTCGGCAGGTGATGGTGAATTTACCCTGGAGACCGTAGAGAAGCCGGAGCGCGGTACAGAAGTGGTGTTGCACCTGCGTGACGATGCGGAAGAGTTTCTCGACAGTTTTCGCCTGAAAAATATTATTCACAAGTATTCAGACCACATACCCCTGTCCATTGAAATGCTGGCCGAGGCAGAAGAGGGCAAGGATCCGGAATATGAGGCTGTGAACAAGGCCTCTGCCTTGTGGACGCGTCCGCGCAATGAAGTGACTGACGAGGAATACAAGGAATTTTACAAGCATGTTGCCCATGATTTTGAAGACCCGATGACTTGGGTTCACAGCCATGTAGAGGGCAACCAGTCCTACAAGACGCTGTTTTATATTCCGTCACGGGCGCCGTTTGACCTGTATGACCGCGACAGTCGGCACGGCATCAAGCTGTATGTGCGCCGCGTCTTCATTATGGATGACGCTGAACAATTGATGCCCTACTACCTGCGCTTCGTGCGTGGACTGGTGGATTCGGATGATCTGCCACTGAACGTGTCTCGCGAGATTCTGCAACACAACAAGCTGATTGATACCATCCGTTCAGGTTCCGTTAAAAAGGTACTGGGCCTGCTGGAATCCATGGCGAAGAATGAGCCGGAGAACTATGCGAATGTCTGGAAGCAGTTTGGTAATGTCCTGAAGGAAGGTCCGGGTGAGGACTTCGCCAACAAGGAAAAAATTGCCAAATTGTTGCGCTTCTCAACGACAGAGACTGACAGCGAAGACCAGACGGTATCGCTGGAAGACTACATTACGCGCATGAAGGAAGGACAGGAGAAGATCTACTACGTGACAGCAGACAGCTTCCCGGCTGCCAAAAACAGCCCGCATCTGCAGATTTTCCGGCGCAAGGGCATCGAGGTGCTGTTGTTGTCCGATCGTGTTGATGAGTGGCTGGTTTCACATCTGAATGAGTTTGATGGCAAGTCGCTGGCCTCGGTGGCCAAGGGCGAGCTTGACATGGACGAGCTGGCCGACGAGGAAGAAAAGAAGGCGGCCAAACAGACCGAGGACGAGTACGCCGATCTTGTCAAGCGTATGCAGACTGTGCTGGATGAGCGTGTCAGTAATGTCCGTGTCGGTCAGCGGCTGACAGATTCACCTTCCTGCCTGGTGATGGGCGAGCATGATATGGCGGTACACATGCAGCAGATGCTGAAGCAGGCCGGCCATGAAGTTCCGAATACCAAGCCGGACCTGGAAATTAATCCATCGCACCCGTTGGTTAGTCGCCTGAAAGATGAAGCCGACGATGAGTGTTTTGCCAGCTGGTCAAACGTGCTGCTGGACCAGGCAATGCTGAGCGAGGGTGGTCAGCTTGAGGACCCGGTGACCTTTGTTAACCGGCTGAACGAATTATTGCTGGAGATGACTAAACAGACATAGCGCGGCATTGTCTGAAAGTGATCGCGGACAAGGTCCGCTCCTACAGGTGCCGTTATTTACTCACAGGAGCCTGTGTTAATGTAGGAACGCATCTCGTGCGCGATTGACGGGCCATCCGTCCCCGCAGGTGCCTGTATTAATGTAGGAGCGCACCTCGTGCGCGATTGACGGATCATCCACCGCCACAGGTGCCTGTATTTTCGTAAGAGCGCATTGCATGCGCGATGGCCATACTGGTGTCCGAGGTATCCATGGCAGTTGCCGGAAAGCCCGAGTTACTCGCAACCGTATTTACGGATTACATCTGTCCCTTCTGCTATGTGGGTGATGTTCGCCTCGACCGCCTGCGCGACGACTACGACCTCAGAATCAACTGGTGTTTTCTGGAGATTCACCCGGAAACACCGTCAGAGGGTATGGATTCTTCCTGCCTGGGTTATACTGATCCCAGGTGGCAGCAGATGATGGAAAATCTTTCCAGGCTGGCAGAAGAAGAAGGTATTACCTTTCGCCCGCAAACCTTTACTACCAATTCACACAAGGCACTGTTACTGGCAGAAGCGGCCAAGCAAGACGGTGC
>DAOVVG010000062.1 GCA_030632175.1 Gammaproteobacteria bacterium | reverse complement strand
CGAAGGCCGTTTGTACAGGTGCATCTATTATTGTAGGAGCGCATCGCGTGCGCGAAGGCCGTTTGTGCAGGTGTATCTATTATCGTAGGAGCGCATCGCATGCGCGAAGGCCGTTTGTACAGGTGTATCTATTATCGTAGGAGCGCATCGCATGCGCGAAGGCCGTTTGTGCAGGTGTATCTATTATTGTAGGAGCGCATCGCATGCGCGAAGGTCGTTTTTGCAGGTGCATCTACTGCTGTAGGAGCGCATCTCGTGCGCGATCTGCTCAGGCGCGCGAGATGTATTCGCCGGTGCCGGTGTTGACCTTGATGTGTTCGCCGGGTGTCAGGTATTCCGGCACCTGGACGACCAGCCCGGTACTCAGGGTGGCTGGTTTGGTGCGGGAGGAGGCCGATGCGGCTTTCATGCCGGGTGCGGTGTCGGTGATTTCCAGCGCCACCGTTGCCGGTAATTCAATCCCGAGGATGCTGTCATCGGCCATCATGGCCACAACGCCTTCCAGGTCTTCAGTCATGTATAGCAGTTCTTCCTGAAGGTCTGCCGTGTTGAGCATGTATTGTTCGAAGTTTTCCTTGTCCATGAAGGTGCAGCTCTCGGAATCCTGGAACAGAAACTGCACACCGCGACGCCCGAAGTCGATTGTTTGTACGTTTTCATCGCCCTTGAAGCGATTCTCGTACTTTTGCCGGGTGACGAGATCAAGGCCGCGCACCTTGTACAGCGTGCTGCCGCTGCGTGAGGACGGACTCTGCACATCCAGACTCTTAATGAGGATGTTGCGACCCTCGATGTCGAGTACCAGGCCTTTTTTCAGTTCGCTTGCCTTCATTCAGGGTGACCGCTATTAGTCGTGGTGATGACCATGGGGGCCGTGCACATGGCCGTGTTCCAGTTCTTCAGCAGTCGCATCACGGATATCCATGACGATAACTTCAAAGTTGAGCGTTACACTGGCCAGCGGGTGGTTGCCATCAACAGTGACGGTGTCGCCTTCTACCTGTTTAACGGTTACAACGACTGCCTGACCATCCGGGCCCTGGGCGTTGAATTGCATGCCGGCTTCAATTTCCTGCTCCGGTGGGAACATGCTGCGGGGGACATCCTGTGCCTTGGCTTCATCATGGATTCCATAGGCTTCTTCCGGCTGAATGGTTACCGAGAAGCTGTCGCCTGAGACTTTGCCAACTAATGCATTTTCGAGTCCGGGAATAATGTTGCTGGCGCCGTGCAAATAACAGAAGCTGCCGTCATCGGATTTGTCGAGAATGTTATCGTCATTATCTTTCAGGGTGTAGTTGAGGGTAACGACATGGTTAGTGGTAATCTGCATAAAAATACTCCTGTGATTTCAATGTGTGGCGCATATAGCCTGCAATTTGGCGGCACATACTATCACAGTGTTCCGGCAATTTGGTGAGCGAGAACAATGAACTGGCAGGTTTACATCATAGTTTGTACGGATAATTCCCTGTACACAGGTATTACAACCGATATAGAACGGCGTTTCAGTGAACACGCCGGGGCGCAGGGTGCAAAGTATTTCCGTGGGCGACGGCCAGGCGAGGTGGTTTACCTGGAGGGCGGGCATACCCGCAGTTCGGCCAGCAAACGCGAGGCGGCCATCAAAAAGCTGCTACGGGTAGACAAGTTGCGGTTAATTGCATCAAACAGCAACGAATTATGCGCTGCTGACAAACCAGCCAGGTCCTGATAAAACGCCCTATTCATCTGCCAGGTGCCATGGTGTGACCTATACTTGAAGCAGATGTATTAATGGTTGCGTGCTTATGGAAGACCCCATTGGTTTCCTGCGGTACCAGCGTAAAGAGGCGGGCAAGCAGCTTGTCGGTGTACGGGTACGACACTGGCATGAATATGAACAGACCATGCCGGATGTGCAGGCGTGCGTGCAGGCACGGCGCTGCATGGATTGCGGCACCCCTTATTGTCACAGCTATTGTCCTGTCCACAACCTGATTCCTGACTGGAATGCGCTGGTCAATGATGACGACTGGCATCGGGCATACGAGCAGCTGGAGTCAACCAATAACTTTCCTGAATTTACCGGACGGATTTGCAGCGCGCCCTGTGAGCAGGCCTGTACGCTCAGTATCAGAAGTCGTCCGGTTACCATCCGTTCCATTGAACTGGCGATTGTAGAGCGCGCCTGGCGGTCGGGTTGGATAAAGCCCCGCCGTAATCGGCAACCCCTGTTTAGGCGCGTGGCCATTATTGGTTCGGGGCCGGCCGGGCTGGCTTGTGCGCAGCAATTGGTGCGGGCTGGCTACCAGGTGACGGTGTATGAGAAGGCCGACCGCATTGGCGGCCTGTTACGTTACGGGATCCCCGACTTCAGGCTGGAGAAGGCGGTACTGGAGCGCAGGCTGGCACAGTTACACGCCGAGGGTGTTCGTTTTCGTACCGGCGTGCATGTGGGATCAGATCTGGATATAGATGAATTGCGCCGTACCGCGCATGCCGTGGTACTGGCCTGTGGGTCGGAGCAGCCACGCGAGATGCAGGTACCTGGTTGTTCGCTCGGTGGTGTGCACCTTGCAATGGATTACCTGCGGCAGCAAAACCGCCGTGTTGCCGGTGATTTTGTCAGTAGCGAGTCAGCAATCAATGCAGCCGGCAAGCTGGTCACAGTGATCGGTGGCGGTGACACGGGTAGTGACTGTGTGGGTACGGCCATTCGGCAAGGTGCCCGCCAGGTAACACAGATTCAATATCATAAATGTCCGCCGGCGCATGTGGACAATCTGCTTTACTGGCCGGGACCGGTGCCCAAACGGTGCAAATCGGATCATGATGAAGAGGGCTGCAAGCATATCTGGGCGTTCGATACGACCGCTATAGAAGGGCAGTCCGGACATGTGTGTGCTTTGTTGCTGCAAAAGTTGCGTTGGGTCAGGCGTGCTGATGGTTGCTGGGAAAAGTACCATCTGCCGGGACAGCTACGCCGCCACCCTGCGCAACTGGTATTGCTGGCACTGGGTTATGCGCACACCAGCCATACCGGACTGGTGCAGCAACTGTCCGTTGGTCTCGATGCGTGTGGCAATATTGCCGCGCAGGACGATGATTACAAAACCAGTAACAAGGGTGTCTTTTGTTGCGGAGATGCCCGTCGCGGGCAGTCACTGGTGGTCTGGGCAATACGTGAAGGACGGCAGTGTGCGCGGGCCGTTGATTGCTGGCTGTCCGGTGACAGTGTGTTGCCGCAAGTGTAGGTGTTCTGCAGGAGCGCACCTCGTGCGCGATCACGTCCGAATCAACACAATCGCGCACAAGGTGCGCTCCTGCAGGATTGTCCGGATTTCGGGTGTGTCTCGGGTTTGACAGACGTCTGAGCAGGCGCGGACGAACCCGCTCTTACTTCTCACTTCTGACCGTTTTCTTTCTCGGCGGCTTCTTGGTTTCCAGCGTAAACCAGTCACTGCTGGTGATCTCGTGAAAATAATCGGCCTCATCTGTCAGCAGCCGGGAGGTGGTTGCCTTGACGGCTGCAATCTCCACGCGTACACCTTCAGCCTTCAGGTGTCGTACCAGTTCGACGAAGTCCGAGTCGCCGGACATGATGATGATGGTGTCGACCTTGTTGGAAAGTTGCGTGGCCTTGATAGACAGCGGGATGTCGGCGCTTTTGTGACACGGGCGTACTGATCCGTGGTAGTTGGTGTGTAGCCGTTCCTGCAGTTTGCTTGAAATCTGTTTACCTTCGCGAAAGTACACCAGCCGGTTCAGGCCGCGATTGCCCAGCAGGCGGGGTACCAGGGTGTCGAAATTCAGCATGGTATTCGGCTTGTTGGTCTCTGAATGAATGCTGCGTTCGATATTGTTGCCATCGATAAGTATGGCAACAGACTGGCTGATGTGGACGATTTCGGTGTCTGCCGGTGTCATAAATCTGTCCCTGAATTGAAAGTGACGAAGAAAAGGTTACCGCATTGTACAATGCGTATAATTATTTAAATACTTTTTCACGGGATATCAGGAGTTAAAAATGGGTGTAGCCTTATTATTGCATTTGCTGGCGGCGGTTATCTGGGTTGGCGGGATGTTTTTTGCCCATGTGGCGTTACGCCCGGTCGCAGCAGCACAACTGGAGTCACCTGCACGACTGGCGCTGTGGGCGGGGGTTTTCAAGGTGTTCTTTCCCTGGGTGTTTGCTGCGATTGCTACCCTGCTGTTAACCGGTTACTGGATGGTGCTGTCATTCTTTGGCGGATTTGATGCGGTTGGTATGCATGTGCATCTGATGATATGGAGCGGTTATGTGATGATGCTGCTCTTTTTCCATGTATTTTTCGCACCTTTCAAGCGATTGAAACGCGCCGTCGCTGCCGGAGACTGGCAAGCGGGCGGGAAAAATCTGGCGCAGATACGTGTTCTGGTAGGCATCAATCTTGTGATCGGTCTTGTCGTTATCTCCATTGCCTCAGGCGGACGCTACCTGTTGTCCTGATATTGTTTTTTGTCGACTTGCCAGGTCCGTGATTTGTGGCTACAGTTTGTACAGGCGGTCTGGAAACAGTACAACACTGTTGAGGAGCAGGATGTGACAGATTCCATAGGCAGTAATGGCGAGAAAAACCCGGATTTCCCCTATGCTCCAGTCGGCTGGTCTAAGGTGGCAGCCGAAAATGACGCCTCGGTTGCGGGCCTGACACCGGCTGCTGAACACTGGGAGACCGTGAGTGCCTTGCAGGAGTTCTACTCGCGTCACGATGGGCCCAGCATCAATGCACGCGAGCTGCATGACGCGCTGGAAGAAAGATTTCATTCCCGGGGCGGTATGAAATATCTCTATAGCCTGTTTCCAGGCGGTCCGGTTACCCAGGGTTGCCTGGTTGCCGGGCTCGAACCACCCTCCGGAAGTTCTGATACGGGATTCGGTAGCGTTCAATAAGCGCTGGCCGGTCTCGCACTTCCCTCTGCACGACGGATATTTTCTATGCAACGCATGATCACGTTTAAGGGCAGGCCCCTGAAGTTGACAGTCAGCCAGCGGGCACAGGCCCAACTTGCACGTAGAACCTCACCGCTTTTTCTGGAGATGGAGTTGTATTTCAGCTGCCTGATCCGCAAGCGCGTTCTTGTGCATGAGTCGACTGACGATCTCGACGCGGTCACGCTCGCTGACAAGCTGATGGCCTGGTTTCGTCCGGTGGTCACCGAGACCTGCGCAATGCGTGACGTTGAACGGGACAATCCCCCGGTAAAGGATATGCCGATTCTCAATCCCGAGCGTTTTTACCCGCACTGGCTGACGCTGGATTACCGTCGTGGTAAGTGGCTCGCTGATTTTGGCTATGTTGGTTCAAAGGCCAGGTCTGCCTGATGGGTACGCTGCGCTTTACCCATCCTACATACACCTGGTGGTATTTCCGCAGGATGGGCAATTGCTGATGGGGGTGCCTGATGGTGCAGTCTTTTCGCGGTTGCTGCGATCTCGCGCATACAGACTATACTCAGCATACTTGCAGATGCCCTGTTAACCAAAATTCCTTTTTACCTTAGGGGGTTCCGGGCGACGGGCATATATCGCGGGTAAAAAGTACCGGGTCAGCGGTTTGTCTGCTTTGATTTGTGTTGCAGCCGATCTGAGCAAAATAGTCAGGAGGTGCTTGCCATGTCAGTGACCGGATCATCAAACCAGGCGGCCGTTGCGTCGGCAGGACTGGTTCAGCGTACGGCTGTGCTGTTCTACGGGGTAGTGGCGTATGCGGCATTTTTTGTGGTGTTTGTCTATTTTATAGCGTTTGTCATGGATCTGTTCGTGCCCGTCAGTGTTAATCGGGGTGCAACATCAGGCGTTCTTGTTGCAGGTCTTGTCGATCTGGGGCTGATTGCTGCATTTGCAGTACAGCACACCATCATGGCAAGGCCGGGGTTCAAACAATGGGTTACGCGATACATTCCGGAGGCAGCAGAACGCAGTACCTTTGTTTTAATTGCCTCCCTGATACTCGGCGCCCTGTGTTTGTTCTGGCAACCGATTCCGGCGATTGTCTGGCAGGTTGAGTCGCCGCTGGGCGCCGGCATACTGTGGGCTATCTGTGGTGCTGGCTGGTTGTTGTTGTTTGCCTCAAGTTACATGATTGACCATTACGATTTGTTCGGTCTGCGCCAGGTGTGGTTGCAGTTTATCGAACGGCCCCATACCCATTCCGAGTTCGTTACCCGCGGCGCTTATAATTACGTTCGTCATCCTCTGATGCTGGGTGTGTTGATGGGCGTCTGGGCGATTCCGGTTATGACAGCCGGGCACCTGCTGCTTGCTGCCGGTTTCACCGTTTATATACTGATCGGTACCTGGTATGAAGAGCGTGACCTGGTACGGATACTCGGCGAGAAATACCGCGTCTATCAACAGCATGTGCCGAAGTTGTTTCCGTGGCGGGGTCGGCGGGACTGATACCAAGGCCCTGTTGCTTGATTTAAAAAATTAATCCTTTCTCCTTTATGCCCGGCGTTTGATCGGGTGCCCATCAACTCCTCCCCTGGGGGGAGGGGCTAATTGGAAAAATATCCGGTCAATCCTGCTTTCAACCGTAATCCGAAGCCGCCGGCTTTAGCCGGTGGAGCGTTTACCCTGACAATTTGTTAGATTGGCCGGTTGAGCGTATGGTCTGATGCCCGTTTATTCCAGTCGCTTTGTGTCGTGCCGGGAAAATCTTTCAGGGAAAAGAGAAATATGAAAATAATTGATACGTTGAAGCTCGCTTTCACAAGTTTGGTGCTGTTTGCCTCGCCGTGCAGCTATGGCGTGGATGTTCACGCTGACGGGGCGGCAGAGAACGTTTCCGCTGTGGAGGCACTTTCGCCAGCATTACGTAAATTACTGTCATCAGAGATGCAGGCGCTGCAAAGCGGGATGATGTCGATTATTCCTGCCTATGTCTCGGGTGACTGGGGCGAGGTTGCGCATATTGCCGGTCAAATGAAAAACAGTTATATCCTGAAACAAAATCTTACCGACGAGCAGATGCATGAGTTGCATACGACGCTGCCCGTTGATTTCGTGAGTCAGGACCAAAAGTTTCATTACTATTCCGGCATGCTTGAACATGCTGCAAAAAACAGGAAAGCAGAACTGGTCGGGTTTTACTATTCAAGGCTGGCGGAGGCCTGTGTCAGCTGCCACACGCAGTATGCCGGTCACAAATTTCCTGCACTTGACAGCGGTGAAGTTGCTGCGGAGCACAAACACTAGCAGTACCTGTCGTTATTATTACGGCATATAAAAACAACTATGAGAGAAAGAATAAACGTGTCTACGATTGCAGAAGAAGTAACTAACCAGCCGGAACCCGTTCCATTCATGGAGGCCTTTGTCTACTGGCTCAAGCTCGGATTTATAAGTTTTGGTGGGCCGGCGGGGCAGATCAGCATGATGCATCAGGAACTGGTCGAGAAACGCAGGTGGATCTCCGAGCATCGTTTCCTGCATGCGCTTAACTACACCATGGTGCTGCCGGGGCCGGAGGCACAGCAGCTGGCAACCTATATTGGCTGGCTGATGCACGGCGTGTGGGGTGGTATTGCCGCCGGTGTTCTGTTTGTAATGCCGTCGCTGTTCATTTTGATGGGGCTGACCTGGGTCTACCTGGCCTATGGTGATGTCCCGGCAGTGGCGGGTGTGTTGTACGGCATCAAGCCTGCGGTAACGGCCATTGTTGTCTTTGCTGCCTACCGTATTGGTTCCAGGGCGCTGAAAAACAATGTGCTGCGCGCCATGGCAGTACTGGCATTTGTCGCCATCTTTGCCTTTGATGTTCCGTTTCCCTATATCGTGCTGATGGCCGGCATCATTGGTTATGCCGGTTCACGTGTTGTCCCGGACAAGTTCAGGGCGGGCGGGCATCATGGCAGTTCAAAGGATTCCTGGGGACCGGCGCTGATTGATGACGACACGCCTGCTCCGGAACATGCGTGTTTTAACTGGAGTCGGGTGGTTATGTTTGCCGCAGTCGGGCTGTTGATCGGTGGTGCAGTCATGGCCATGCTTGCAAATACCTATGGCTGGGCGGGCACGCTCACGCAAATGGGCTGGTTCTTTACCAAGGCAGCGCTGGTTACTTTCGGTGGTGCCTATGCCGTCTTGCCTTATGTTTACCAGGGCGGTGTCGAACAATACGCCTGGTTGAGCGGGACGCAGATGATTGACGGTCTTGCGCTGGGTGAAACCACCCCGGGCCCGCTGATTATGGTGGTAGCGTTTGTAGGCTTTGTCGGTGGCTGGACCAAGGAGCTTTTCGGGCCGGAGATGTTGCCACTGGCGGGCGCAGCGGGTGCGAGTATTGCTACCTTGTTCACGTTTTTGCCTTCTTTTCTTTTTATCCTGATTGGTGGACCTGCTGTTGAGGCGACGCGCGGTGATGTTAAATTCACGGCGCCGTTAACAGGTATTACAGCGGCTGTGGTGGGTGTTGTTCTTAACCTTGCAGTGTTTTTTGCCTACCATGTTCTCTGGCCGCAGGGGTTTGATGGCGCATTTGAATGGTTTTCCGCGCTCATTGGTGCCGCCGCCTTCATTGCCCTGTTCAGGTACAAGGCAGGTATTGTGTCGGTGATAGGTGTCTGTGCGCTGGTGGGGTTTTTCTACACACTGCTGCTTTAGCGTATAAAACAATTGGCAGCTGATTGCCTGATTTAATTTATTCCTGAAATAAAAAAGCCCGCGTTAAGCGGGCTTTTTTATTTTGACAGTGCTACAAGCGTTAACCGCAGCCGCCACCTTTTGAGCCACAGGTGCCACAGCCGCCACCGGCCTGCTGGGGGATGTTGTTAAAGACAAACGCCGGATTGCCATCACCGCGGTCAAGGAAGTCAACCTCTGCGCCACGCAGGTGTTCGATGGATTCGCCGTCGATAATCACCTTGAAGCCACCCTGGTCACGACACAGGTCATCATCATTGATTTTGTCAGCGAAGGTCATGCCGAAGTTCATGCCGCTGCAACCGCCCGGCTGTGCAAATACACGGATACCTTCAATATCGTCGTCCACCTGGGTAAACAACTCGTTCATTTTCTGTTCTGCGCTGGCTGTAATCTCCAGGTCTGAAGCGGCTAATGCGTTATTCATAATGTTCTTTTCCTGATTTTGTATATCGTAAGTGTTTGATTGTATGTGTTGCACACACCGGATGTTCGGTACCCTGACAGGTGCTGCGATTGTGCCGGTTAGCCTGCAAAGCTACGGTAAAGTATATATAGGCGGAAGTTCTTATTTCAAGTGTAAACAATAAATTACGTGCGGGTTCCCGTTTTTGCAGTGCGCTTTTCCCGGTTGATCCGATGAAATCACAGTTTTCTAAGCACATGTGCGACGGCGACCATGCCGAAGCTGGCAGTGACCGCTGTCGCAGACCCCAGTCCGCCCGCGCAGCTCAAATCACTGACGGTTTCCGTGTCCGGTTTCCCGGCACTGATTTCACCGTTTTCTGCCGGGAACATCGGTTGTTCCATGGAGTAGACGCAGGGAATGTCAAAGCGGCGTTGCAGGTTGGTCGGAAAGTTGTATTCCTGGCGTAACAGTTTACGGGTCTTGGAGAACAGGGCGTCATGCTCGGTACGGCTGAGGTCGGCAATCTGAATGCGCGTCGGATCGACCTGTCCGCCGGCACCGCCGACCGTGATAATGCGCAGCTTGTTACTTCTGCAGTGGGCAATCAGACGCGCCTTGGTGCGAAAGCCGTCAATGCAGTCAATGATGTAATCGAATTTTTCTGCCATCAGGGTTTCGAGATTTTCAACGGTGAGAAATTCTTCTATGGCGTTGACCTTGCAATGCGGATTGATTTGCTGAATGCGCCCGGCCATTACCTGCACCTTGGCCATACCGAGGGTGTCGGTCAAGGCATGCAGTTGCCGGTTGACGTTGGATTCGGCAACGTGGTCAAGATCGATCAGTGTGATATTCCCGATGGCACTGCGTGCCAGTGCCTCGACTGCCCAGGAGCCAACACCGCCAATACCCAGCACGCAGACATGTGCCTGCGTGAATCGCGCCAGTGCCTGTTGGCCGTAGAGTCGGCCGATGCCGGCGAAGCGGCGTTCAAGATCGACGCTGCAGGCAGTCATTTCCGGGTCGGGTGTACGCATGTGCGGAAACATACCAGAAAACGACTGTGTTTGAGTGTGCCATGCACATACAATGTCATCAATGGAACTGATTGACAGCCACTGTCACCTGGATGTTGCCGCCTTTGATGATGACCTGCAGGCAGTACTTGCGCGTGCACGCCATGCAGGCGTGGTCGGTATTGTGGTGCCGGGCATACAGGCCAGCGGCTGGCCGGCTTTGCTGGCATTGTGCAGGGAAGAAGCAGGGGTTTTTCCGGCGTTGGGTATGCACCCGGTGTTTCTGGATAAGCACCAGCCTGCAGACCTGAAGTTGCTCGAAACAGAACTG